>CAZQGH010000001.1:0-10443 GCA_964592915.1 Candidatus Woesearchaeota archaeon
AGTTTACTGTAAGGAGCGAATTAATAGAACAAAACACTAAAAAGCCTGGTAGAGGAATAATTACTATTGGATACGAAAAAAAAGATATTGATAGGTTCTTAAACATGTTAACTGAAAATGGGGTGGATATGGTAATAGACATAAGAAAAAATGCTTTTAGCATGAATTTTTGTTATACTAAATCTAATTTATTAAAATTTCTTAACAGTGTTGGAATTGAATATTTACATATTCCTGAATTAGGGATAAAAGGCCAAGATAGAAAAAATCTTGAATCGAAAGAGGATTATGATAAACTGTTTAGAACATATAGAAAAAAACTGCCTCTAAAAGAAGTATACATTAATAGAATAATTGAACTAAGTAAAAAACAAAGAGTTGCATTATTGTGTTACGAAGACGATGTTAATTTCTGCCATAGAGGACAAATTGCTAATTTTATAAGAAAAAAAGAAATTGAGGTAAAAGATATATGACTGATTCATTTTGGCTAAAGGATATGATTGTTTTAGGACAGGGGGCACCAAACCAGATAAGAAAAATTGGTGGACAACAAGGTAGGTGCCTTTGTTTATGGTCTGAGAAAACAGGTTTTGTAAGAATTTATCCTGTTCCTTATGGGTATGTACGCGATTGGGAGATTATTAATGTAGAATTAAGAAAACCATCAAATGATGGCCGAGAAAATTCATTTGTTATCAACAATTATGAAAATGAATGGAATAATCTTTCAAAAAGAATTTATGCTCAAAAAGAAATAACTAAAAGAAAAACCAAAAGAAATAAAAAACTAAATCGTCCTCAGAGAATCGAACTTTTAGAAAAATTGTCTAAATCAACTTTTTCTAAGATAAGAGATAATAGAAAAAGTTTTGGGCTGGTAAAACCTAAAAAGATGAAGTTTGTACTTAAGAAGAATAGAGAAGCTTCACAGGCCCAAGCCACTCTATCTGACTTAGATGACCACATAATGAATCAAAACGACTTTGCATTCCTACCATACTTACACTATGAATGTGAGGGTTCATGTGCTTCTAAACACCCGCATAAACAAAAGATTGTTGAATGGGGAGCGTATCAATTCATGAGGAAAAACCCAGATTCAAAAAAACATTGCATGAAATTAAAAGAAAATTATCATATTGGAGAAGAAGATTATTTACATTATATTCTTATAGGTAATATTAGAAAGTATCCCAAAACATATATAATAGTTAAATTAATTAGATTTAAGATAGGAGAGTAAATAAATGAAAATACCAAAAGAAATTATAGACAATAGCAAAGGAAATAAGCTAGTTAGTTTTCTGAATGATGTTTTGGAAGATGAAAGTAAAAAAGGAAAAGCCAACTTAGATATAGCAACCGCTTTTTTTAATATACAGGCCTTTGTCATGTTAAAAGAAAACTTAGAAGGTGTAAAAAAATTTAGGTTATTACTTGGAAAAGCTCCTGAGATTGAAAATGAAAAAACTCTTGGAGATGTTTTATTAGAAGAAGTTAAAAAAGAAGTTGAAGGATTTGATTTAACAAAAGAAAAGGATGAATCAGTAAAACAGTTTATTAAATTCTTAAAAAAGAATAATGTTGAGGTTAGATTATTTGATAAATTTCTACATGGAAAAGCATATATTTTTGATAATTTAATTGTTGTGGGTTCTTCTAACTTCACAGCTGCAGGATTAACAAGATATGGGGAACTAAATACCTGGAAACAGGAATCTCAAGCAGTGTATACAAGAAAGGAGTGGTTTGAAAAATTTTGGGGAGAAGCTAGAAACTTCAAAGATGAGTTAATAAAACTTTTAGAAAATTCAAGATTTGGTAGCAAGGAATATTCTCCTTACCAGATTTATATAAAAACACTTTATGAACTCCAAAAAGAGGATATTAAAGAAGAAAAGAAACAAGAAGAACGTAAGAGTAGACCTGAAACAAAAGTGGATTTAGCGCAATTCCAGGATGATGCTATAGCAAGAATATGGACAAGAATGAAAAAATATGGTGGCTGTATTGTTGCTGATTCTGTTGGTTTAGGAAAGACATGGATTGCCAAAAAAATTCTAGAAAAAATAGGCTATTATGAAAGAAAGAATATTTTAGTTGTTTGCCCAGCCCAGTTAAGAGAAATGTGGAAAAGAGAAATGAAGAATATAGATGTTAAGGAAAATGTCATATCTCAAGAAAATTTAGCGTCTGATAACTTCTTGCAAAAAGCAAAAAGCACACTAGGTGGAAAATTAGATAATGTAGAGTTAATTGTTGTGGATGAGAGCCATAATTTCAGAAATCCTTTGTCAAATAGATGGGAGAATTTCTTTACTTTAGTAAACGACCATTTATCAAAAAAAGGTAAAAGGCCTAAAATGTTGTTTTTAACTGCTACACCAATAAACAACACTCCTTGGGACCTATATTGGCAGATCATGCTCCTAGTTTTAATGGATAGAACTGCATTTATAAAAGAAAACATATCAGATTTATTCAAATTCTTTAAACAAGCAAAAGACAATCCTACCCTGTTAAATGATTTATTAAATGAAATCTCAATAAGGAGAACGAGAGATTATATTGTTGAAAATTATCCCAACCCCACCTTAACAGATCCCAAAACAGGAGAAGAAAAGGAAATTGTTTTTCCTGAAAGAGTGCTTGAAAATATAGATTATGAATTAGATGATACGTATAAAGGAATGTATGAGGAAATCTCTAATACTATTACTGAAAAATTGGAGATGGCATACTACAAAATACTAGAATATAGAACCGAGGGATTAAAAACTGAAGAAGAACGACTTGCATTAGGAAGAATGATTGGTATTGGAGGGATATTTAGAACTATTTTATTAAAAAGGTTGGAAAGCAGTGTAGAAGCGTTTAGGAAAAGTGTCCATAGCCATATTAAATTCTTAAAAAAGCTAAAGAAGTATCTTAAATCAGGAAAACTTCTTACAAAGAAGACATTTTTCAAATACTTATTAAGTGCGGATGAAGAAGTTGACCCAGATGAATTAAAAGATGTCTTGGAAAAGTTTGATATTAAAAAATATGATTCTAAACAGTTATTCAAAGATATTGACAAAGATATAAAATTATTAACAAAAATTCTGGATAAAGTTAAGAAAATAAAACCAAAAGATGATGCAAAACTTAAGAAACTAAAGAAAAAACTTTTAGATTTATCTAAAAAAGGTCAAGTAGTTCTATTTACTTATTATGCAGATACTCTTAACTATATTTTTAAAGAAATTAAAAAAGATAAAAGATTCTCGAACATAAATATGGAAGCAGTTTCAAGCTCAGGTGAAACAAGTAAAAGCGGTAGTCAAAGAGAAAGAATACTAGAAGATTTATTTGATAAAAAAATAGATATTTTAATGAGTACTGATGTCTTATCAGAAGGACAGAATCTTCAAACAGCAAAATATCTTATTAACTATGATTTACACTGGAATCCTACTAGGATGATTCAAAGAGCTGGAAGAATTGATAGAATTGGGTCTCCCTATAAAAAGATATTTGTCTATAATTTCTTCCCTGAAGATGAATTAGAAGAATTATTAAAATTAGTAGAAATCCTTCAAAATAAAATTATAAATATTGATAAATCCGTTGGATTAGATCAAAGTGTGCTTGGAGAAGAAATCCACCCAAAAGTTTTTGGAATCATCCGGAAAATAAAAGATAAAAATTCCGAGGTTTTCTCAGATTTGGAGCAGGAAGCTTTTGGAGGTGGAGAAAAGTTTTATCAACCATTAAAAACGTTCTTAAAAGAAAAAGCTATTGAAGAGCTTGATAAAATTCCTTATGGAGTATATAGCGGATTGGAAGACAAAAATATAAGGGGAATTTTCTTTTATTATAAATATAGCAAAGATTTCCACTTCTGGTATTTGTATGATATAGAATCAAGTTCTTTATTGACTAATAAAAGCGAAATAATAGATTATATAACTTGTAGTCCAAAAAACGGAAGAAAAATCCCAGATTTCTTTGATAAAGTATATGAAGTAAACAAAATAGTTCTCGAGGATATTGAAAGAAGTTATAAGGAGATTGAATCAAAGCAAGAACAAGATTCAAAATTAAAAGAATATAGCAAATCAAGAAGCACTAGTTTTATTAAAAAAATGATTGATGAAATAGAAATTGAACTCACTTCTTATTTAGATGAATTTCCGAGTGATGATTCTATAGAAAAGTTATGGGAAATTGTAAAGAACAAATTGTTATCTACTCCTCAAACCAAGAAAAGATTGCAAGTTTTGAGAAAGAAATGGAGAAAATACAAGAAAAAGAGCAGTGATTGGAAGAAATTAATAAAAGAACTAAACGACTTTCTGATAGAAAAAGGGGCATTTAAACAAAATATTGTTGAACCCTTTGACAGGTCTAAACTTCAGTTGATAACAATTGACTTTATTTCTTAAAATTTAATTCCGAAAAACTCAACTTTTAATATTTATTCACCAACAATAAGTTTACAGAACCCGATATCCTAATTTTTAATTAGTATCTGTTTGATTTTTAGAATTATCAGGGGTATTAGTATTTTCTGTTTCTAGCTTTGTTCCGCATTCTGGGCAGAATTTTTCACTTCCTTCTAGTAATTTACCGCAATTACATTTATCTTTTAAATTCTGGGGTTTTTCAAATACTGTTTTATATCCTGATTTTCCTCCTGAAACTAACTTAGAAAAAGCATCCATATATGCACCAGATTTTTGAATCTCTTCCATCCTCTTTTGTTTTTCTCTTGGGTCCATGAACTGTCTAGAAAAATAAGGTTTTTAAATTTTTTTGTGAATTATTATAATAATTATATATTTCAAATATAGACAACTATTATAAATATAAAAGAAATAAAAAAATTTGATGTTCTATCTGCTGGGAAAGTTAATGCCCTTGTAGATGGATTAAACGGACTGATTTTAGGCATTATTTATGCATTTATTTTCTTGTTAGTATAAATTGCAAGCAGTGTTTTTATCATATTTATTGCTTTAGCAATATTTATTTTAGCGCCAATATTTCAGGCAATTTTTGGTATTATTACAGGAATTATTTTTGCTGCAGTTTATAATTTTGTTGCTGATAAATTTGAGAGTATTAGGTTAGAAATTGAGGAAAGAAGAAAACTAATTAAACTTGTTCTTGTTAAATCTATTACTATGGGAAAAACAGGACATGCTGACTTACCATTACATCATGGCAAGGCGCCAAGATGGTTGTTCAACAGGATGGTTAAATTAGCTTTACCATTAAGTGAAATAATCGTTTTAGGATATGGAAAAGAAGGTTTTTTAAAAAGAATTGCTGATCCGTATTTTTTTCAGGCTTTTGGATGTGTATTAGGATTTGACTGGCATTCCTCCGGTTTAACTACTACAGTTACTGCAGCTATAAAAGAAGCTTTGAAAAAAACAGATGTTGGAATTAAAGTGGCAGGAGGAAAGGGAAAGGCAAGCAGAAACACAAAAAAAGATATTAAAGAAATTTCAGAATTATATAATATTAATGGCAGAAAGGTTAGTAAAGCTTTGTATTCAAGCAGATTAACAGCTAAAGTTGATAATCATTTGATCCAGGATTCATACCAGTTATATCACCATGCATTTTTTTTAACTGAAGATGGAAAATGGGGTGTTGTGCAACAAGGAATGCAGAGTAACCAAAGGGATAGTGGTTTTGCCAGAAGATACCATTGGTTGTCAGATAATATTAAGAGTTTTGTTGATTCTCCTGATACCAATATTGTTACAGAAAAAAAAGAAAAGAAAGTTTTAGATTTAGTTGCTGAGAAATCAAAAGAAACAAGAAAAATTTCTCTGGATTTAGTTAGGGATAATCCTGCTTATCTGAAAAAATTTGATAAAAAACTGAAAAATCAGAAAATCTTAACTGAGTTTAGTGATGAATATAAAAAATTAGACATGCCAAAAAGACATGACATTATAAATGCAGATATTGGGAATTTTAAAATTTTAGAAAAAGCTTATCAATTACAGCCAGAAAATTATGAGAAACTTGTTGGAATATACGGTATGGGAGCTAAAACTCTGAGAGCTTTGGCTTTAATCAGTAATTTGATTTATAGTTCTTCATTAAGCTGGAAAGATCCAGCAAAATTTAGTTATGCACATGGTGGAAAAGATGGAATTCCTTACCCAGTTAACAAAGAATTATATGATAAAGATATAGAAATACTAAATCAGGCAATAAAAGATGCCAAATTGAATTATAAAGACAGGTTAGATGCAATCAGAAGATTGAAAAATTATGTTAACTAACCTCTTCTTTTATAAATTCTTTCTATAATATTTGTTTTTCCTCTGTGCTCTTTTCCATTTCTTATTTTTGAATACAAAATTATCCCTTCTATAAAATCTTCAGGAGAAAAATCTGTATATTCCGGACTTATTTCAACTGGTTCTCCATCAGTTGAAAGATTAAGAACCCATCTGTTTGCAAATTGAATGTTTTCGGGATTTGATGGCAATACTGCTCTGATAGGATATCTTTTTTCTCTTAAAGTTCTATTTTTCATAAAAGTCCATTCTGGATTTTGCATAAATGGAGAATGTTTTTCAACATAATACTCACTATAACTCCTTGTTCTTATTACATATAATTTGTCACTTGGAATTAATCTCTCTAATAAGCTTGCCATTAATTTTATTTAATTAGGAAGTTTAAATATTTAATTATCTTTGAAAAAACAATTCAATAAATTTTTATAGGTGGTTTTTCTAATCTATTTATGGAGAAAAAAAGCAATAAGTATTTGTTAATAACTTTAGGAGCATTTTTCTTAAGTTTGCTGATTATTGTAACTATCATCTATTTTTCAAAACCTTCTATTCAGCCTTCAGAATATCTGACTTGCAAGACAATTCAGGAAAATGGATTGGAAGATGAGAAAATTGATATTTTATTTGTTTTTGACAATGTAAATGAGGATAAAGCTGAGGATTATATGGATTATTTGTTGGCTATTGAACCTTTTGCTGCAAACAGAGAAAAATTTAATTTTTATTCTCTTGATGCCCATCCTGATTGTGAATTAAAAAACAACATATTATTTTGTTATAACAGA
This sequence comes from Candidatus Woesearchaeota archaeon, assembly GCA_964592915.1. GTDB lineage: Archaea > Nanobdellota > Nanobdellia > Pacearchaeales > GW2011-AR1 > CAZQGH01. The sequence continues at coordinate 7,097 of CAZQGH010000001.1, forward strand.
AAACTAATTAAAGAAGCTTCTGCATGTCCCCATGATTACATAATCGTGTTGTCAAAACATCCTTTGTCAGTGAGAAGTTCAGCTTATACAAATTTTATGAGTATTAACACTGCTCATCCGAAAACAGTATTAATACACGAGTTTGGACATGCATTTGCTAATTTGGCTGATGAGTATGTTCCGTCAAGAATTCCATTAGGAAGCAGAAATTGTGTTCAAAAATGTGAAAATTTTGATTCAGAAACAGACGGGTGTTTTGAAGGATGCTCATATGATGACAGAATGCGTTCAGTTGATTCAGGAGTTATGAGAACTTTGAGAACTTCTGAATTTGGGATTTATGATATAAAAATTGTAAATGAAGCTTTAGACAGATATAAATGAGAATTAAAAAATTTAACAAGATAATTATCAGCCTGATTTTATTATTTTTAACTTTTGGTGTTTTAAGTTTAGTCAATAGTCAGAATTGTAATAATGATTATGTCTTGATTGAATTAAATTATGGAGAAAGTATTAGCGTTGTTGAAAAAACTCTTGAAAGAGGGTGTATCCCTGATTATCAGCATGATGCCGGATTCAGATATAGTTATGAATTGATTGGAGATAATATTAGTTTGTATGAAGCTGATTTTAATCCTGAATTTTTATACTATGATGGAATTAGTGAAGAAACAAGTATAACTGGAAAAGTAGTATCTGGTGAAGATATTGAAAGAGATATTATTGGCGGGGCAGATATTTATAATGAGAATTTTTTTATTAAAGTTCCTTCTGTGAAAGAGGGAGAAAAAGTTAATTTATATGATAATGAGACAAAAATTTTAGAAATTGATGTTTATAGTGTTGGGGCTACCTCCTGCAGAATTTAAATTAAAAAAATGAAAATCAGAAAATCTCAAAATAAAGAATTAGATCAAATAATTAAATTGTGGAAAAAATATAAAGAATTTGAAGAAAAATTTGTTAATTTGAAAAAACAAAGTTATATTAAAAAAAGAAAGGAAGCTGAAGAAAATATGAGAAAGTATTTTAAAAGATGTATAAAAGACAATGAAGCTGAAATTTTTGTAGCTGAGGAAAAAGGAGAGATTGTTGGATTTATGTTAATATCAAAATCTAAAGGGGATGATATTCATAAGTTTGATTTTTATGGGGAGATGAATTATGCTTATATAAAACCAGAGTTTAGAGGACAAGGTGTAGCATCCAAATTTTTTAAGAAAGCAAAAAAGTGGTTCAGAGAGAATGAAATACAATATCTAAAATTAGATGTAAATATAAAAAATAAGAAAGCTAGAAATATCTATGAAAAATGGGGTTTTGAAGCTTATGAAATTGGAATGTGGAAGAGTTTAAAATGAAAAAAGAGAATAAAAAAGGTTTGTCAGCAATAATAACTATAATGTTAATTGTAGTTTTGACTTTTGCAGCTGCTTTTATATTATATACGACAATTAAAAGGCTGGCTAGCGAAGATTTTGCAAGAGAGGTTTCATGTTTTGATGTTTTAGCTGTTTCTCCTTCATTTTTTATTTCTGATTCCTGTTATTTGAATGAAGACGAGATATTAGTGGGGGTTGAAAGAAAATCAGATGCTTTAGATGTTAGCAGCATAAAATTCGCTTTTCATTCAGATGAAGAGATTACAAGGTGGCAGATTAAAGGGAAGAAGTGTTCTGATATCAGGGAGTATAACACGGAATACGGGGGTTATTGTGAAGTTCCTGAACAAGATACAGAAACCAGATATGTGTTTAATGTTTCTGATTTGGATTCAAAAGATAAAGTGAGTTTAGTTATTAATTATCAGGAACAGGGAGATTCTCGTTCTTGCATTATTGATACTAAAGATGTTAATAGTGTTTGTTAATCTCCTATATCTACCGCTTTTGATGGGATTCCTGAAACACCTCCATCTAAAACTTCTTCTTCATAAACCTCTTCTGCTAATCTTTCAGCAAGGTCTCTATCTCCCTTTGGAGTTATATCAATAATAACAAATGGCATTCCATATATCTTACTGAGTTTTTTAGCTTGTCTTTGAGCTATTTCTTTAGCTGATTCATAAGCTCTTTCTTCTGCTTCTTCTCTATCATGAGAAATTGCTATAGGAGTCCTTGTTTCTTGAACAATCCAGTGATTATCAATTGGCTCAGGCCTGACAAAAACTTCAATAGTGTAATCCATTCTTTTTTCCTGTTCTTCTATACTCGGCTTCCAGCCATGAGGACAATTATGATACCAGGATAATAATTCCCCATATCTAATCTTAAACCAGCCTGGTTCTTTCTGTTTTAAGAAGACTCTATACATCATTGGATTTATAACCGGCATAGTAAAATACTATTAAAGAAATTTATAAGGATTTAGGTTTTTCAAAGTATAGTTTGTTATATAATATTAGATAAAGATTTATAAATATTAAAAACAGCCCCTATCCATGAAAATAACTGGTGATCTAGCTGAGATTCTAGGAATACATATTGGAGATGGGTGTATTAGTATTACTAATAGTTATAAAGAATATTATCTGGGAGGAGATATAACTCAAGAAAGAGATTATCACTTGAATTGGGTTTCTGAATTATATAATAAAAATATTATGATTCCTTTGTATAATAAAAAAGTAGAATATAAAAATCGCCCTAAAGTAGGTATAATTGGATTTCATGTTTTCGATGGAAAAATTGTGAATTTTTTTCTTAATCTTGGGGTTGAGTCTGGTAGTAAGATTAATGTTGAGGTTCCTAAATTAATAATGGAGAAAAAATCTATATATAAAAGATTTTTAAGAGGTTTATTTGATACAGATGGTTGCATTTATTTTGACAAGAATAGATCTTCAAAAAATCCTATCAATAATCAGCCTACCATAAAACTCAGTTCTGTTTCCTCTAAATTAATAGAACAAGTTTTTTCTATGCTCGTCAGAATAGGATTACATCCGAGAATGAGAAAACCTTATAAAGGTAAAAAAGACAAACATAAATTATATTCTATTCTCATTTATCAAAGAGGTGATATTAAATATTTTATTAAAAGTATTGGTTTTAAAAATCCTAAACATCTAACAAAATGGAAAGTATACAAAAAGTTAGGTTTTTGTCCTCCTAAAACTACTCTTAGAGAAAGAAAAAAAATACTAAAACAATAAGGTTTATAAGCTAAAATTTTTTATACCCTTTATGTGGGAGTGCCGGAGTGGTCAAACGGGCAGGAGGGTTCCTAATAAAAATTAGAATCTTTGCTAAACTTAAGACCATTCCTTATGGAAGAAATCCTGTGGGTTAGTCCCTACGAAGGTTCAAATCCTTTCTCCCACATTCATTTTGTTCTTGATTTAT
>CAZQGH010000001.1:10543-62756 GCA_964592915.1 Candidatus Woesearchaeota archaeon
TATTTTTTAACTGATTCAGATTGCAAAATGAATGTGCTCGTCTCCCACTTATTCATTTTGTTCTTGATTTATTATTTTTTAACTGATTCAGATTGCAAAATGAATGTGCTCGTCTCCCACTTATTCACATTCTAATAAGTATTAAACATAGAATTATCAGAGCAGTTTGTAAAGTGGATTCTTGTCTCCCAATCAAGTTTAAAAGAAATTGTAACGGCGTATAAATTAAAAATCATGCTGTCAATCAGATTACAACTGACATTACTTGTTTCTATAACCTTATCTATTTCTTACAAATATGCAATATTCTCTAATGTATAATTATATTATTACTTTATAATGGTTAAAAATGCAAAGATTTAAAAATAATTTTCATTTAGGTTGGATATGGTAAAGATTATCCACATGTCAGATATTCACGGGGATTTCGAAACTCTGGATACTGCTTTGAAGTATGTTGAGCAGAGTGATGCTGATATTTTGGCTGTAACCGGAGATTTAGTTGGCAGAGTTTTAGATGAAAAAAACTTGCCAGAATTTGAAGAGGCAGCAAATTTTTTAATGCAGGTTTACAGGCAGACAGATGCAGAAGTAGATAGTTTAGATGCGGCTGCTGAAATGTTTGTTGATGGAAAAATAGAAGTTGCAGGAGTTAATGGAGAAAAACTGGCTGAAAGATACTTAGACTTAGAAATTCAGGCAAAAATTGAAATGAAAAAACAGTATCGGGGATTTAAAGATATATTTGATGATTTAGGCAAAAAAGTTTTGCTGGTTCCTGGAAACTGGGATGGCAAGTGTATTGATGATTTCTTAGCTTTCAATAATTTACATAACAAAAACGTTGAACAGGTTAATGGAATTAGTTTTGTAGGTTATGGCGGAGCTTCTGTATTCTCCGGTGAGATTCCAGTGGATTTGATTGTCAGATATAATGAAGATGAAATGTTCCATCATCTCTCTGCACATGAAGAAGCTGAAGTTGCATTAATGCACACTCCTCCTTATGGGTTTGAAAATTCTGAAAGGCATAATGGCTCAAAATTAGGGTTAGCTTATATGTTTAGAAATACCCCAAGTTTAATTTTAGCTGGGCATACTCATAAGCCTCTTTTAGCCAGAGAATCAAAAACAAAAGTATGGGTAAGCAATTCTGGAAATTTGGGGAGATATCAAAACAGCAGTTACGGAACTTTTTTTGAAATAGAATTGGATGACAACACATTTGTTAATCCTTTAAGAACTTATCAAGTAGTTGGTGATGAAGTAAAAGTAGAGGATATAGAAAACCGAAGCTGAAGCTTATCAAGAGTAAGATATTTAAACGCAATTAATATATATTATTATGGCAATAAACGGGGTGAATAATCTAACTGGAGTGTCAGGTTCAATACTGAAAATTTATGATGCAGTAACAGCTCCCTTGCCCGCAGGTTACGAGGTGTTGGTTAATCTTTTGTTTTATACAATTATTATTTTTCTTTTTGGAATGTTTGTATGGAAGTTTTACAGATTTGTTGCAAAAAGAGATATTCTCAGCATAAATTTATTTGAATATAACAAAACTGAGCATCCTTTATGGAACAAAACAGTTGCTTCTTTTTTATACATTTTAGAATATATAATCATAATTCCTCTATTAGTTATTTTCTGGTTTACAGTATTAGCTGTTTTCTTTTTATTATTGTCAAAATCTGAATCTGCAGACCAAATCTTATTGATTTCAGCTGCAGTGGTTGCTGCAATAAGATTAGCTTCATATTATTCAAATGATTTGTCCAAAGAACTATCTAAAATGATTCCTTTAACAGTATTAGCTATATTTTTAACTCAGCCGAATTTTTTCTCAATAAACAAGATGGTTGACAGGTTTTCTCAGGTTCCAGCTCTTGCGAATAACATACTTAAATATCTTGTATTTATAGTTGTTTTAGAAATATTCATCAGAGGGGTGTTTGTTTTGATTGATTTATGGATTAGTGAAGAAGTAGCAGAAGTTGAAAAGGAAGCTGAAGAAAAAGGAACGAAATCAAGAAAAATAATTGCAGTTGACGACACACTTGGTGAATAGTAAAAATTTTAAAGAATAGACTCTTATTTATTGTTACTCTGATATAATCACAAACTATGCAAAAGATTTAAATAGTTAATCCATTTTAGTTATAACATGCTAAGAGAAAAAGGGTTTAAAAAAAGAATATTTTTTATTTTATTAATTTTGCCAATAATATTTTCTTTCACGTTTGTGAGTGCTCAGGAAGAATGCAATGATGTTGAAGGACCTGTTGTCTCTAATGTGAAGATAATTCCTCCAAAAAATAACGGAGATTTTAATGTTACAGCTGATGTTTCTGATGATTGTTCTGATATTGATTATGCTGAATATTTCACTCATTATCATCTGCCTGCTAAATGCGGAGAAATCGGTAGTGGAGAAGAGATGGAAATTAATGGAAATGAATTATTCAAATCAAATGCTTATAATGGTCATGATGGGCTAAACTGGTTATGTGTCCAGGCTATGGACTCAACTGAAAAAGTCGGGGGTTGCGAGTGTGTTTATTTTGAAACTGATCCAAATCCTCCTGAGATTGTAAGAGATTTCTCACTAAATGGAATGCCAAATCCTAAGGAATTATTAGTATGTGGTGAAAATCCTGAACTTGAAGTAACTATTTGTGACGGAGAGACAGATATCCAAGGAGGAGAGTATTTTCTGGATTTGTGGAGTCCTCCAATGAATGTGCCTGAACCATTTACTGGTTACTGGTTAGAACCCTTAAACCATTATAAAGATGTTAATGGTTTTTTCTGTTCTGACTTATCTGATTGGATCGACTTAACTGAATTAGAGGAAGGCACACATTATATAAATCAGATTAGAGGTAAAGACCAGTTAGAAAACTGGGGTAAGGTTTATGATCAAAATTTTAATTACTCATTTATTAAAGATACATTACCTCCTAACTCCAGTAAGGAAATTAATTTTGAAGGTCCTTATTTTGAATGTGAGATTGATAAAGCTAATGACATTTATATAACTGACAATTGTTATTATGTAAGAAAAGGAACAACTATATCTCTAATCCCTGGACAAGATCCAGATCCGCAAGGAACAGGAGAATTTGCCGGAGAAGAAACAATTCATTATAATATTTATTTAGGAGATGACTGTGATTCAAATAATAAAGAAGACTGGGAATTAATTGATTCAGGAGAAGGAAATCCAGAACAAAATGTTGAATTAAATTTAAACGAGGATTCTTGCCACTTAATAGAGTGGTGGGTTGAAGATAAATGCGGGAATCAAGAGGAGAAGCATTATAAGTTAGATATTGTTGATAATAAAGCTCCAGTAACTGAAAAAACAGTTGGAGATCCTAAAATTGAGTGTGAGGAAAATTGCCATTATTATATCACCCAGAATACAGATATAACATTTACTTGTTATGATCAGGAACCACATCCTATTGATGAGGTTGAAATGGTTATAAAAGCTTACTGGAAAGAGGATTGGGAAGATGAATTTGAATTAGCTCATGAGTGGACAATTAAGGAAAATGAGTGGACAATAACCCCTCATAAAGATTCAATTCATAAATTTGAATGGTATTGTAAAGATAAATTAAATAACACTTCCCAGATAAAAGAGGAGATTGATGTTGTTGATACTCAGGCACCTATTTTAGAGAAAGATGTTATGAATCCCAAAATACCATTTGAAAACGAGCCGGAAGATGAGATTGATTATGACTGGTTTGTAACTCAGAACACATTGATATGTTTAAACGGAACTGATTTAGGACCTCATCCAGTCAATGGTGTTGAAATTTTTTGTGAGTGGACATGGTTCAATTCAGCCGGAGAAGGAAGTAAAGATGTATTTTCTCTGAATGATTCTGGATGTTTCAAATTCACTGAAGACTCCTTCCATCTATTACACTGCTGGGCAAATGATTCTTTAGGCAATACTAATGAATTATATGAGTGGGATATTGTTGATACTCAAAAACCAATTTCATATAAAGAAGTAAGTGAGCCGAAAGTTCCTTTCTGCAGTTTTGATGCAGAAGATTGGTATATAACAAACGAGACTGAAATTTCATTGTCATGTGAAGATACAGGGGAGCATCCTGTTGGTGCTGATTCAATCTTTTACAGAGTGAGATGGAAATATGGTTTTAATGATAACTGGTCTGAATGGGGTGACTGGATTGAATATAACGGAACATTTAGATTAGATGAATCATCATTTCACGAAATTGAGTGGTATTGTGTTGATAGATTAGAGAATCAGGAAGAATCTCAGTTTGAACTAGATGTGGTTGACTTAACCCCTCCTGAAATATCCAAAGAAATTGGTAGTCCTAAGTTTGAGTGCAATATAGAGGGCTGTGACTGGTTTGTTACAACTGAAACTCCTCTGACATTCAGATGCGAAGATACAGGAGTGCATCCTGTTGGAGATGAAAAGATATATCTAGAATCTTATTTATTTGTAGAAGATGAATGGAAATTAATGGGTGAAGTTACAGGGGATGATGAATTGATATTTAATTTCGGAGAGGAATCATTACATAAAATAAAATACTGGTGTGAAGATGGATTAGGAAACATGGGAGAAATATATGAAGAAATTGACAATGTAGATGGTTCAGGTCCAAATATATGGATATATAATCCAACTATGTTGGAAAGTGAATCTATTAAAAGATGTGATCAGTCTATAGTTGTTGAGGTATGGGATGAGAAATCTGAAATAAATGACTCATCAGTATATGCTGAATTAATTAATGAATCTGGGGATGTTGTTAGAAGAGTTGATTTACAAAAAGCTGTTTATCATGGAATGGAGTGGGGAGGAAACATTTATGAAGCTTTAATGGATAAGCAATTACCAGCAGGAACATATGAATTAATTGTATATGCATCAGACAATGTTGGGCATTCAAATAATGAATCTAGGATAGAAGACTTGCAAGAAGGAATTTGGGTTGAATATCTTGAGCCTGTCTCATGTGTAATTGAAGCTGGAGAAACAAAAGAATGTATATTTACATTCAATGTTTGCGGAAGAGGGATTAATCTGATTGACTTTTGCATGTATAAACTGGGAGAAAATCCTTCATTAATAACTCCGGATATGTTAAATGCTAAGATATCTAAAAACGGAAACTCAAGTTATGTTGGATTATGTGAAGTGAGTGACAAGGAACAACTGAGATTATCTGATGAAGAAATAAATGGCAAAGAAACATTTGATTTGACATTAGAGTTTAATGAACATACTACCTCAGTTTTGGGAACAGGCAATTATGACATAGACTATCTAATTGATGCTTGGGATTAATACTAATTTGATTAGGGGAAATGAAAATAAAATTTTTTTTAATGGTTCTTGTATTTTTATTAGTTCTAACTTCTTTTGTTATGGCTGATAAAATAGGAACTTATGAAGGCAAGATGAATGTTGAGGCAGAAAACGGAAGAATTATAATTTCTGGAAAAGGTTCTGTTACTCATTATTGCGGTAATGAGATATTAGATGCATACCCTCCTTATTATGAACAGTGCGATGGAAATGATATGGGAGGGGAGTCTTGTCAATCATTAGGATATGATTCCGGGCAATTAGCTTGCCAATCAAATTGTGTTTATGACACCTCTTTGTGTTCAAATAATGTAAATACAGGAGACAGTAATGGAAATCGAGGTTTAGGTGGGGGTGGGGGTAGTAGCATAGATGATGAAGATAATGGTGAAATAATATACTTAAATGAAGGAGAATGTGTTGAATTATGGGAATGCACTAACTGGTCTGATTGTAAACTTGGTAAGCAGATAAGGGAATGTGCAGATATAAATGAGTGTGGGACTGAAAAAATTAAGCCTGTTGAAGAAAGAGACTGTAAAATTGATGTGCTAAATGCGCCAACTTCTTCAGAAATCATACCAGGAATTGTAGGAGCTGTAACTGGCATTTTTGGCAAGTTAGGTTTATCTCAGATTTTGGTTGTTGGAGTATTTATTTTAATATTAGTTATCTCTTCTATCTCTGTTTACCTATTAAGAATTTTATATAAAAAGAAATAGTTTCTAGAAGTAAAATCCTTAAAAATCAATATTTCTTATGAAAAATGTAGACTAGGCTGGCAGGTTAGTTCTCTGCCATTTGCAAATGGACTTTAGGCAAGCTGCAAGGGAGAGCGTGAGATAAGTGGTAAAAAGCCCTTATTCCAACGTTGAGGTTCTGTCCTACTCGACCTTGTTCTTGCGAATTGGGTCAGACCTTGATCGGAGCAGCCCTAAACAGGAATTAAGGTGCTTGTGGGGTTGCAGAACTGAGGAGGAATCAGGATCACTTTTTACTTTTCTTATCGAGCCATCTCCTGAGTCTACATACAGTTAGTTCAATGAATAAAACATCTATAGGATAAATCATCGATATTTCTAAGCTTTCGAATTGAAGATTAAGTTAAAAGATTAGTATTAAACCATGTTTGAAAAATAAAAATCTATAAAATGCCATTTACTACTTTCCAATTTTATGATATCACTTTCCAGTCCATTGGTATATAAATTAAATTATATTGTAAAATAGATTTTTGATTGCAAAATTATATTTAAAGAAAGCTGAATTATTATAAATATGAGCTTGAAAATAGGTTTGAAAATGGTTTCATCCGGAGAAAAAGAAGCTGAAAAGGAGATAAGGAAAATCATGGATGATATATGGGAATTATATCCTAAAGCTCAGGTAGAAAAAGGGGACTTTAGGAGAAAAGAGAGTGAAATAGTTTTTGAAGTTAAGAATTAGTTTTTCTATTTTTCTTTTATTTTTTATTTAACACTCAGTCCTAATATATCCTTCTTGTAATGCCTGTTCTTCTGATTCAAAACACATTAGGTTTTCTCTTAATATGTTTTTAGCATATCTACAGTTACATTCATAGTATTTATCTGAGTTAACTGAACCAACATATTTTGTATTTTCTGAACACCCTAATTCTATGCAAGAATTATTTTTAGTATTTTGAATAGTTTCATCATTTATATTATCTGAATAACCATAATTTATTACCAGTATTACAGATATGACTGAGAAAAACACTATTAACAATACCATTAAAAAAATTACTTTAATTTTCATCCTATTTTTCTATTATTTATCAGGAACCTATGCCACATAATTTTTCTAAATCCAGCCTTTGTTCATCACTTACATTTCCCAATAATTCAAACATTTCAATAGAGCTTACTTCAATTTCATCTGGCAATTCCATAATTAACTGGTATGCTTCCTGATATTGCTTTCTGTCTAATAATTCATAAAAGCTTTTCTGAACTGGATTTGCTTGCGGGGTTTGCGGATTATATGGTGTGTTCATTTCTTCCTTGGCCTTCCTCTATTTTCTCTGGAAAACATTCCCACAAGTTTATCGTCAATTTTTATTTTTCTTGTTCCTTTTCTTTTAGAATAGGATACACAGCTTCTTCTTATTATATCCTCAACTTGTTCTTTTATTGTTAATAAATTTTCCTTACCTCTTTTTTTGAGAATTTTGACTTCATCATCACTTAGATTTATTGTCAAACTTGGCATTTTTTTCCTCTTTTTTTGTTTGCTTTTTATTGATTTCTTTATTTTTTGGTTTTTTATGAATATATTTAGTTATTAAAGTATATAATATCCAGTAGATAATAAAAAATATTATAATACTGATAATGTCAAACTCATTTCCCAATAAAGATAAAATTAGTGCAAAAACAATTGTTGCAACAATTGTTGTTATTGTTGTTTTCAAGATTATTTTTTCCATTTTTTATTTATTAGGTTTTTCTTCAACTTCAACAGGAATGAAATAAATAAACCAGATTACCCATATTAACCATGAAGCCCATATTGATTCGCCTCTCAAAATTCCTGAAATAGCAAATAAAGCAAAAAATCCGAAAAAGCCTAATTGCCAGTTTTTTCTCATTGTTTTCATTTTAATTTTCTTAATTATTTTTTATTTCTTAACTACATATGTTTTCTGAACTTTAAATGATTTGTATATTCCCTCTAATATGTCTGTGCCAGCATAACCTGCTAGTAATGATAAGCGATAATCAAAATTAAATATCAATCCTACAAATGTGCCTATTACTACTGCTATTATAACGGTTATAGTATAATATCCCCATAATATCTTTCTTCTTAATGATAAAGCTTTCATTAAGCCTATGAATCCTCTTGTTAAGCCTCCCAAACCTCCCAATAATGATGGCAATATTAATTGCTGCATAGTTTCAGTTGTTACCATTTTTTATTTTTCCAACCTCTTTTTTCCTTATTTTTATACTTGTTAACAGTATTGATTATTTTTATAAGTTTCGATTTTGCTTTATAATGCGAGCAGTTTGTTGATTATTTGTTTTATACTTTTTTCCCTGGATTTAATGAATTCTGAAGAAATTTTTTCTCCGTAATACACAATATTATTTCTTGTTACTCTTAATTCATCAATAAGCTGGATTTCTCTCTGAGATAAAGATTTGATATTTTTAGCTGCATACTCTACTAAAATTTTATGGCTTAAAGTTTTCCATCCTTTTTTATACATAAAAGCTGTAATTAATTCTTTTATAATCTCATAATACTCCTCAATAATTCTGTAGGGCTTTTCAAAATTCATATTATCAAACCTGTCCTGTGCCATTTCTTTTAATGCTTTTGCTCTTTTTTCATCCTTGCTTATCTTAAATATGTCTTTCATCTTTCTCCAAAAAGAATTGTTCCTTGTTTAATATTTTGTTTTAAACTTTCTGAAGCTTCTGTTTTAAACACTATATGTATGTTTCTGCTTAAATATTTTTCATATTTCTCCAGATTAATTTTAAATTTTTTAGTGTCTACAAAAATATCTACATCGCTTGTTTCTATATCTTCTCCTTTATCATAACTTCCAAATAAAATTATTGATTTAGGATATTTTTCTTTAAGTTTATCAATTAAACCTGAATTTCTAAGTTTAACAAGATTAGCTAATTTTTTATAAAAAATAAAGTCGGGATTTTCTCTCTTTGCTTTATATCCTTTGTATATATCTCCTTTAGCAGTTTTTATTAATCCTATTTTAACTAATTCTAATAAATGGTTTTTCACTGATGTATGAGCCAGATTAATTTTTCTTGATATTTCTTTAATATAATGAATCTTAGTTGGCTCTATGAAAAACACTTCAATGACATTCCATATACTACATTTTTGTAACATGTGGTATATATATGTATATTACACTATATAAATGTTGCTATTTTAATTCAGTTGCTATTATTTAAAATCTTAAATATGCATAATTTCAAGTAAGATTATGGAATGGAGAACAAATGGAATGCCTGGATTTTTTGGAAAAAACCGGGATGAAAGGTTTGCACTGATTTGGGTTATTTAATTTTGCTGTTTAAATGTGATGAAGCAATTTCTGGTTATGTTCACTTTGCCAAAGATGGATTTGGAAGCATAGCCCATTGCCTAAAAATAGAATCAGGCAATATTCAATCAATTTTAGAAGAAGTTGAAAAATTAACTGATTTTTTCTGCTTGTAATACAAAATTATTCCTGCAACAATTATAATCCCCAATATTGTCAGGAAAGAATTAATGAAATTAATTCTTAACCCAATTAAATTAAGATAAAAAACAAATAACGGGACTATTGCTATAGACAATGCAAATGATAAAGCAATTCTCTCAATCACATCAATTTTAGCTGGAGGGAAGAATATATAGCTGATTAAATAGCCAGGTAAAAACAAAACATATACTGAACCAAAAACAATTCTAAATGATTCCAGCATTGTTAAATTACTGAATAAACCAATTGCAAGGGAAACTAAGACTAGTATTAATACAATAATTCCTGTGTATTTTAAGTATTTATTTGGCTTCATTTTTTATTTTGTCAAGTATTTGAGTAAATTTAGTATATCCTGCTTGTTTATTAAAATGTCCTGCATTTTTAATGATATGTAATTCTGCATCTATCTTATCTCTTAATTCATATGCTTTTTCCAAAGGAACATAAGGGTCATTGTCAGAATGAAACATAATAAATTCATTGCAGTTTTGCTTTATTTCATCCCAATTGAATTCCTTAGTTGTAAAACTCTTATTGAGATTATCAAATTATTCATTATTTAATAATCCTATAAAACCAGAGACAAAATAGCAAGCTTTAACTTTTTTATTTATTTTTTCTAAAACTGATAATATAAATGCTGAACCTAAACTATGCCCTATAAATATTGTATCTTCATTTACTTTACTTAAATAATTATCATCAAATAATTTCATCCATTTATCTAAACTCTGGTTTTCAGGTGTGGGAAAATCAGGAACAAAAACCTTAGTTTCTTGTTCTAATTCTTTTTTTAACCAGGGAAACCAATTCTCATTTGCTTTTCCATAAGTTCCGTGAATAATAAAGAAGTTCATTTTTATGCGCTTTCCTCCTTTTTTTCTCCCCCATCTTCCTCTGATTCATCTTCTTCTAATACTAATAAGGACAACAATACTATCAATATTCCTGCTATAATACTTATCAACCATGACAACCAGTTTAATTCTGAGGTTTTGAACTTAATAATTATAAAACCTGCTAATCCTAAAAATGATATAAAAATATAATCTTTTTTTGTTATTTCTTTATCCTGATTTTTTGGTTTAGGATGTTCTGAAAAAACATCTATAATTCCCGTTAAAATTACAGCAATTAACAAATAATTCAGGTTTAAGTAAACAGAAACTAATCCTTGCCAGATTTGTTCTAATAATAACAAGACTAAATATGTAACCAACAGGGTTTGAAAGAGATGATTAACTAGTGAAGCATAATGTCCTTTTATCAGGTTTTTATTTTTCTCTGCCATTTTTCATATCCACTCCAATTTCTCCAGCAAGCCGGGTTTGTAAACACTTATGTTAATCCAGTCTATAGGTATTGTGTAGTTTTTATACTGTTCATTTGACAAGTGAGGAATATTAAATACTAAGTTTAATTTGTTATCTTTAATTACCAATTCATCTTCATTGATGTTAAATTGTGTTTCAGTTATAATCCATTTATCAGTTCCTTTATCTCTTTCAGGTTGTTCATAATCTGTAACTATATAATCAACATTTTTCATCATCCAGCCCCAGTCCCTAATTCCCACGATAGTTTGCTTAAATGGTTTGAAATAATTTTCTTTGGAAAATGACAAGTATGAAGGAGATGAAATGATTATGTCATTTTCATTCACAATTATGTTATGTTCTCCTGAGCTTAGATTGGCATAAGTTGCATTAACTCTCTGATTTAATTTTACAATATCCTCATTAATCTGTATGTCCTGAAAAGCAACATCATGCCATGTTCTGAATGCTAATTGAATCGGTCTTGATGTTTCAGCATATAATTTTGCTTTTTTATAAGTCAAATTAAGAAAAATAGTATTATCTGCTAAATATAACTCCTCTGAAACTATTTTGTTTGTATTGATTTTAATTTCTCTTATTAATCCGTCAAAATCTGAAAAAACCAGTTTATATGTTCCTTGTTCCAGATTGTTCACCTCTAAACTTCCTGACTGCATTTCAGGAATTTCTCTGGATACTATATCAATGCCGTCATCTTCAATAGTTGTGTTGGCAATCAATTCATCATTCAGGTCATATAATGAAATTGATAGTTCATCTGAATTATCATACCAGTTTATGTCCTGCTTTTTCACTTCTAAATTCAGATTGCCTGATGTGTAAATATAAAATTCGTGTCCTCCCCTTAAGGTTGTGTTAATAATTGTTTCTTTGTTTTCATAATCAATAATATTTGGTATAGGTTTGATTTTTTTATCTGTTGCAATTACAGCCTGTTTATTTAGCAGATTATCAAAATCAGTTAATTCTTTTTCAGGATTAACTAAATACACATTATCTTTTTTTGGCAATGATTTTAAATTATTTAATTCAGGATTATAAATTAAATTCCATAAATAATGCCATTCCTGCCTGTCTTTAGCTCCCAAACTTAATACTGAGTCAGGAAAATTATCCTTCAATTTAGTCTGTATTGTTAGTGATTCAGTTCCCCTTGGTATTGGAACATCAAAGTATACTAATGAAGAGGTTAAATTTTTAACCTCGGTATTGCCTAAAACAAATGCTCCTGTTATTCTTGAAAGAGGAGATAAATAATTTGAATCAGAATCAATATCATAGAAATAATTGAATTCCTGAGAAATTAAAAAATTAATAGTAAGCAAGTATAATAATATCATAACAGGAATCAGTATGATGATTATTTTTAACACTCTGACATGCTTTGGTTCTGTAATGAAGTCTTTAGCTTTCTGGTAATCCTCTCTTATTATCTCTATTATTGTTTCTTCTTCTGCTTCATTTTTCAGTTTATCAATCTGCTTTTTGTATTTTTCAACATCTTTTGTTAATTTTCTGACTTTATCTTCAGCTTTAAATTTCTTCTTTACTTTATCTTTGTAACTTTTAGAATAATCCAGATTTTTACCCTCTTTTTTATCATTCCCTGTATTTTCTTTGTTATTAGAGTTGTTTTGATTGTCAGTTTTCATTTTTACAAGTATATTTGTAGATAAAATTGTCTCCTTTTTGCTCATATATTTCAAAACAGGTGTTATTAAAAGGTTTATTGCCTGCAAATAAATATATTGGTTTGTTATAATAAGATACTAATTTCATTGTCTTAAATTTATCTGTATTGCTCCAAAATTCATTCCACTCTCTTTCGCTCCATAAATCATCATCAAATAACCCCGGAGCTATGGTTTTTCTGTTTGAATAAGCTAAAACAAATGGTGAATATTCAGATGTTAATACCATGACAGATGAATTTATAGAAGTATCATTTAATTCTGTTATTAATTCCAATTGTTCTTGCGTAATTCCTGGTTTTGCAGAATTAGCTTCCTGATATAATACTACTGATGATGAAACCAGCATTACAATCATTATGATTATCCCGAATTTCTTTTTTGTCTGGATTAATACTGTGAATCCAACTGATGCTAATATTATTAAAACAATATCCAAATGAATAATAAATCTGTTATAAAAAAAGAACTGAAAATAGACTATTATTGCATTTATTAAACACCAGTAAAAAAGCATATTAAATTTCTTTTTTGCAACTAAATAAAAAAATCCTAAGATTGAAAAAGGAAGATAAAACAATATAGAAAACTGGTATGATAAAAATGATATAAATGTTCCTGGCGCCTCTCCAGTATTGACAAAGCTTGATAATACCGGTTTGAACATTGTTGTGATTGCTTTAGAGAATTTGCCCAAATAAAACAAGCTCGAAAATATGATTATTAAAGAACCATTGACAATGTTATCGCTTAATTTTTTTAAATCATATTTATATCTGAATTTTTTGCCGTTTTTTTGTATTGGATTTAAAAAAGCAAAAGCAAAATATGACAAACCAAATATATAGAATGTTGGTCTGTGGATAGAGCCCAATAATGAAGCAAATATGATAAACATAATTCTTTTATTGTCTTTTAAAAAATATAATGCCCATAACATACAAATTAATCCTATTACATTTTTATAATACATATATGCAAAAACTTTAAACTGAATAATAGAAACTGCAAATATTAGTAATGAAATTAAAGCTATTTCTTTATTAAAATATTTTTTAGTAACAAAGTAGAGAGAAATCCCTAATAATACATAAAATAAAATAAACAGCCATGTGAGTATAACATTAGTTGGCAAGAATTTGAATAACTGCATTAAATAAAGAAATCCGGGCTCCATTCCCTGCAAAATCCAGTTATCTAAATTAGACAAAGAAGATTCAATTGCATATTTGTATAATCCTGTATCATAACCTAAAGGAATTGAATTATTAAAATAAGGCATGGCTTTGAAAAAAAATATCATGAATACTGCAATTAAGAATATTCTTGAATACGCATCAGGATTTTTTATTATCCGCTTGTATTTTTCTGAAGATTCATAACCATCATGCTCAGAATCATAATCGTAATCGGGATTTTCTATTGATTTTAAATCAAATTTTCTTTTATGAATAACTGATATTCCCAGTATTGCAATTATCAAACCCAGTATATTAAAATACAGTGCATATTTGCTTAGAAACCCCAGAACAATCAAAACAGTTATCACAGAATAAACAACCAGCAGCTGATAAAAGCTGTTTTCAGCTATTTCTCTTAAACTTTTATTCCCTTTTTTCTGTTCCATTATTATAGAATTTATAATATACTGAGATATAAAAGCATTATTGCATTATATTTATTAATTAAAACAGATATTAAATTAAGATTTAAAACCCATTAAAACCAATTTTAATCAAGATATTCTTTATTTCATTAATGGCTTTTTGCTGGGATTTTTTATCAGACATTCTTACAAACTTGATTAATAAATCAGCTAATGATTTCTTATCAAGAACATTTAATTTGTGCCCATCTGTGATAAAATAGAATCTGAAAGATTTATACTTTAATTCTTTAATCATTATCCCTCCTACTTGCCCTGATAATTTACTTTTTTTGTGTTTTCTTCAAGGGTTTCCAGCAAATCAATTATTTTATGAGCCTCTCCTTTAACCTTTTTTTGAATTTCCAAAAATAAAGAACGGATTATTTGGACTTTTGCCATTTTTTATCTAATTCTTTTCTTGCTTCATCAATTGAAAGATATCCTTCATCAGACATTAAGAATTCTTTTATCTGCTCTTTTACAGCTAGATTGTAAATCCTTTTAAGAATATCCTCATAGCTTTCCCCTTTTAATCCAAAAGATGCTATTTTCTTTTTTGTTTCCTTACTTAATTGAATTGTAGTTATATCCATTTTCTATATCTCCTATAGATACTATATAATCTATAGTTTATACGCTTTTCTAAAGGAAATTCTAAAATATACAGAAAGCATTAGCTTAGTGAGGATAAACAATTTCTCCAATAACAAACAATATTGCAGATAAGCTGATTAAAACTGACAAGAAAACAAATATGCATCTTTCCCTGTGAAATATGCTTATTAATCCGGTAATAAATGATGCAATTCCGCAAATTACTGCCAAAGAAAATGGGATTGATAAATACAAGTTATCAAAATAATTTTCTCCTCCTGTCTGTCCTGATAAAACAAATATATTAAATATAAATAAAAATATGGCAAATGCAACCATAAATCTAACTGAATAATTTCCTAATTCTGTTTCAGGGACTAATAAGCTCATCTTGTTTTTTTATGAATTTTAAAACTGATCATTAGATTGTGAAATAAGCTCGATTAACTCATCTGCCTGTTCTTCAGTTTCTATCTCTGTATTTAATCTGTTCTCTAAATTAGCTAATAAAGTTTTAACTCCCTGGTTTGTTAAAGTGCCATCAGCTGAAGTTACTGGCTCATTATTCTTAATAAAAGTTAATTCATTATCATATATCCAAATTCCCCCAATTGCTTCTGTGTTATGAAAATCCTGGTTGATTAAACCTGGATAAGCTCCTTTATAGATCTCAGGATTAAATCCTTCAATTGGAACTGCTCCTAAATTCTCTGTTCCTTTTTGCCATAACTGTTCAGCAAAATAATCTTCAACACTATTTCCATTCCCTTCTTCATTATCATTTATTCCATCATCTAAATCATCAATTTCCTCAACATAGGTTACTCCATTATGCATGCATTGTCTTGGGTAAGATTCCATAACAGGATTTCCAGCTGCAACACATGACTCAAAATCATTTATTTCATTTACAATTCCATTCTGAGATGGATAATTTGTAAATAAAACTGCAATTAATACAATTATTGATAACAAAACAATTCCGAGAATCACAAGAATCAAAATCATACTTTTTTTCATATATAATTATATTGATTCTGATTTATAAATTTATTTAGTTATTTTTATATAATATTTTTATGTATTTAAAAATTAAAAAGAACCAATCAACTGTAATAAAAAACCAATACAAAGAAGTGCAAGCCAAAAGACATTTCTTTTTAGCTTACTTTTATTTTGCTTTTGCTGTTTCTTATATAGTTGAACAACTCTTCCTGACACATCTTTATGAGATTCTATTAAAGTTTGAATTGCCCACCCCAAACTTGCAATAAATGTTAATCCCAAACCAATTTGACTAATATTCATTATATTTTTAAATGATATAATTAATGCAATTAAAATAATAGCAATAATAAATTATTTTTTTATTAACGATTATCTTTATTTAGTTTTATCAGTCCCAGGTTTATGCTTAATTAGAATATAACCTTAAATGTTTTGATTAACAATTTTTCTATAATCTTTTATTTCCTTTTCATTTAAATTTGAAACAATTTCATCAAAATTTGATACAAATATTTTAGCTTCCTTGAGCATTTCTTTTATTTTTTCTTCTTGTTCTGTTTTCATATAATATTGGGCATCTATTCTTTTTTCTTTATGTGAATTTATTGTTTTTATTAACTTCTCTCCTAAAAGCAATCCTACAGTTAAAATAGAACATGAATGATTCTCGCATTTGACTCCTATTTTTTGAAGAAAAGAATAAAGGGAATAATATTCAGCATAATAAATTGCAACAGTTGACCATAGAAAATCTTTGTCATCTAGGTCTTTTTCTGCTTTTAATAAAGAAGATTTAGCTTGTTCAAGATAAGATTTTGCCAATCTATCATTTGGCTCAAGAATTTTCAATCCACCTTTCAGTTTAGAACACCAGCTTAATTTACCCATAATAATCCCACATTATATTTATGTAAGAAGAGTGATTATTCAATATTATATGATTTTCTTCTATTTCTTTTATAATATTTTCTTGATTCGCTATGGCTTCTCTAAAAGAATCTTCTGTTAAAGTTATTTTATGAATTTCATAAGGTAGCAAATGCATAGGCAATTTACTATCTGGAATAATGAATATGTCTAAGTCAGATTCTTTATCTGCCTTAAATTTAGCAAAACTTCCGAAAATTACAATAATAGAGTTTGTACTGAGAGATTTTACAAAAATCTTGAATTGAGGATATTTTTCTAAAAATTTCTCAGTCTTATTAATCTCTGCCTTTAATAAGTAAGATTTTGTATGAATATTATCTAAGTTTAGACTAAAATATTTATTTTTTCCTTCTTTTTTGCTTTTTAATATTTTTTCTTTTTCAAGGATTTTAAGAATATTTTGGCATGTTTTAAGTGGCAATTTAGCAAGTCTGCTTATTTGTCTTAAATAAAATCGAGAGTTATAATTACCAGTATAAAGAGAGATTACTTCAAGTTTTTTGTTTCTTTTTTGATACATACGTATACTTTTAGATACGATAGTTTATAAATTTTTTGTTTTTTCTTGCATTTCAGGTTCATGCTTAATCAATACATAAGAAAAAATAGGTCCTAATATTAATAACACTAGAAATGATACTGCTCTACCTAATAAAGCAGCTGTCAAGCTCTGATATGAGGTTATGCCGATAGTTAAAGCTGAGAAAACAATTATTGCTTCTGAAACTCCTAAATTAGCTGGTGTTAATTGTATTAATAATGATAATGAACCAATGCAAGATAAGAATAAGCAGGAAAAATAACTAATATCAATTCCAAATACTCTGAACTGCAAGAATAATGCCAGAGAAGACAATAATAACTGGGATAATGATATAATAATAACAATAGATATAACTTTAGTATTGTTCTTTATTAAATGCCAGCCATTTACAACTTTTATAAATTTGTTAATAAACTCTGATTTTGCATAAGGAAATTTTGGAGCAAATATTACAATTAGCAACATGGGTATGAACACACCTGAAAATATCAAAAACAAAATCCAGGAAAATATTCCTGTTTGGTAATAAATGATTAGTGTTGAAATAATTCCAACTACTGAAGCAACTAAAAATATCAGTATGTAAGATGCAGCTAAAGTAGAGAAAAAATTTGTATATGAAAAATTATATTTTTTCTTTAAGTAAACTCCACGAGCAAACATGCCTCCTCTGAAGGGCATTATTAAGTTGTAAAATCCTGTAACTATTGAAATCATAAATGATTCTTTTAATCCTAATTTGACTCCTAATGGAAGAAGCAGATTCAGAGTTACAATTCCAATTAAAAAATAATTGAACAAAAACAAAGCAATTAAAATAATAAGAAGATAAGGAGAAACTAATTTTAATTGCTGAAAATTCTGGTAATTATTTTTCAAATAAAAAACAAAAAATACCAATATAACTATCAGTATTAATATTGAGAATATCTTTTTTGTTTTTTTATTCATCTTGTTATTTTTATATGGTTTTTTTGTTTATAAATTTGTTTTTTGAGGTTTTTGTAAATTTTTAACTTACAAATATATGAAAAAAGACTATTCAGATGAGGTTAAATCACTAACTGATAAGTATAAAAAAAGAGATTTAAAGAGGGTAAAATAGTTGAGAAATTGCAAATTGCAAATAATTCTTAAGATTTTATAGGGGTTGGAGCTGATTAAAACTGACTTCATATTTTGTAAGTAAGGGGCATATGTCCCTAAACCGCACGAAGAAATGATGCATATGTTTAAAAAGGATCAAATATTTCTCTTTTTATAATTAGGTATTTCATGCTTGTTATTAACAGATTGTTGAGGTTCAGGTTTGAGGAATTCTAGTTAAATTAAATTGAAATGGAGTTAAAAATATGAGAAACAATAATGGTCCAAAAAGAAATTTTGGCAATAAGGGCGGTTTTAGAAGTTCTGGTGGCGGAGGAAGAAAAGGCGGATTCAGAAGGAATAATTTTGGTGGTGAGAGGGAAATGCATAAAGCAATATGCTCTGAATGCAAAAAAGAATGCGAAGTTCCTTTTAAACCTACTAAAGGCAGACCTGTTTATTGCAAGGAATGTTTTGCTAAGAATAAACCTAAGAGATTTTAAAAGTAGTTTGTTCGAGCAAAAACAAATAACTTGGAGAAAAAAGAAAAAATGATTATAAAATTGAATTAGGAGGTAAAAAATGAAAGGAAAAGTAAAATTTTTCAACAGGATGAAGGAATTTGGATTCATAGCTGGCGAAGATGGCAAAGAGTATTTTGTTCATAAGTCCGGCTTGAATGAAGGAGTCACTATAGATGAAGAAGATGCTGTTGAATTTGAAGTTGAACAAGGAGACCGAGGTCCAAAAGCTGTAAAAGTAAGCAAGTCAGAGTAATATTCTGTTAATTTCTAGTAAACTTATTAATTTATTGTTTTATTAATTTATTCTTGTTATTTTTATGAATCTTGCAAATGGAGCTATGTAATAAGTTTCTTTTTTGGTTAGTTTTATTGGTGGTTAAGTTAAATTTATAAAAACAGAAAATTCTAAAAAGATAAGGCATATATAAACTATATGGGCAAAAGCAAAGAGGAGTTAAAAGAATACTTAGAAAGAATAAAAAAAGATAAGATTATTTTTAAAAAACATTTTTATGATAAAAAAGAAACAGACAGAAAATATCTGAATGAAGAATTAGTAATTAGCTCATTAAGAGATATAAAAAATTTTATAGGATTTCAGGACCAGTCAGAGGAAATTGAAAAATACAGGATAGCAGTGAAGTTAAGTGGGAGATACAATCTTGTTATTGTATGTGAAATAAAAGACAAAAATTTATATATTATAACTGCCTGGAAAACTAGTAGAAGATGGCAAAAGGCAATGCAAAAATAAACTATAATAGTGAAGAGGATATACTTAATTTATCCAAAGGAAATCCCAGCAAGGCTTCTATTGAAATAGGGGATTTTGTTATTGATGTGGATTTTAAGGGGTTTGTCTCTGCTATAGAAGTTCTGAATGCCAGTGAGAATCTCGGAATCAAGAAAGAGATTCTAGAAGAAGTTGAAAAAGCCAGGATGAGTATTGTTTATAAGCCAAACTATTTATTTGTAGGGATAGTATTTAATTTTAGTGGAATAGAAAAAGATGTCAGAATTCCCCTTACAATTGATTTGGGGCATTCTAAAGTTGAAAAAGAAGAAACTGTTTTTGCAAGTTAATTCTGTTTGAGTTAGTTTTATATATTTCTTATGAGGCATATTTAGATGAAACAGGAGACTAATATATTTTTAGCAATTATACTGGCAGGATTGATAATTGGTTTATCAATTTTTTCTGGTTTGTTATTAACTGGCAGAGCTGTTGAAAAAACTGATTATGCTGAGAGTGAAAAATTAATAATCAATTTGCTGGAGTATGCAAATGTAACGAGAGTGATTGACGGGGATACAATTGAAATACAGATTGGGAATGAAAGTGACAGGGTTAGGCTGGCTTGTATTGATTCTCCTGAAACTTATGAGGAGCATTATTATGATGCTAAAGAATTTGTTGATGATTTAATATTGAACAAACAGGTAAGAATGGAAAAAGATGTCTCTGAGAGAGGAAAATATAACCGATTGATAAGATATATTTATCTTGATGACTTGTTTGTTAATGAATTAATAGTAAGAAATGGCTGGGCAAAAACATATCCTTACTATCCTGATACTAAACTATGCCCTCAGATTCAGGAAGCTGAAGATAAAGCTAAACAAGAGAAAATTGGGATATGGATTGCATCAGAAACAGAAAAAGGACAAGAAGAAAAAGCTGATATAAGCATTAACTACAATTGTGGCTCAGATACATATAATTGCAAGGATTTCAAAACACAAAAAGAAGCTCAGGAAGTTTTTGATGGGTGTGGTGGATTAAGGAAAGATGTTCACAAGCTCGATGGAGACGGGGATGGGGTGGCTTGTGAGAGCTTGGGTTAGTTTTATATATTTAATTTCATTAATTCTAACATGAAAAGAGTTAAGATAATCTGGTATTTGTTATTGATTATTCCTATTATACTATTAATTTTAGGTTATATTTTTCCTTCTTCATTTTTATCAAATCAGGAGCAGGTTAGAGAGTATATTGCAGGGTTTGGTTCTTTAGCTCCAATTATGTTTATTTTATTGCAGATTTTATAAGTAGTTTTAACTCCAATAAGTCATTATGCTGTTAGTCTTGCTGGAGGATTTTTGTTTGGAGTCTGGCTGGGTTTTTTATATAACTGGATTGGAAGAGTAATAGGAAGTTTAATTGCTTTTAATTTGGGAAGAAGATACGGAAGAAAAATAATAAAAAAAGTTGTTAAACCGAAAACACTGGAAAAATATGATAAGCTATTTGATAAAGGTAAATTCATCTTATTTTTAATGTATTTCTTACCATTATTTCCTGATGATGAATTATCATATTTAGCTGGTTTTTCTTCAATGAAATCCAGAGTTTATATTCCTATAATGATTTTAGGTCATATTGGAGGTTCACTAGGATTAGCTGTTTTAGGAGCTGGATTATCTTACACAAGTCCTATTTTCATAATTGGCTCTATAATCACATTAATTGCAGGATTTTTATTTGTTTTATATTATAGGAAGCTGTATAAGAATAATTAGTTGTTGAGTTAGTTGTTGAGTTAGGAGAATTTTAAAAAGATATTAAATTTAAGTATTAAATGTACAAGATATTTACTGCAAATAGTAAAACAGAGAAAAGATTGCAAAAATATATTTCTACGAGAAAAGATATTAAAGAAAAATTAAAAAGATTGAAAATAAATCCGAGAAAAGCAAATGGAGCTCACCCTCTTCATGGTAAATTAGAGGGGAAATGGAGCTGCTGGCTTGGCTCGAATATAAGAGTTATTTATATTATTGATGATATAAAATTAAGAATAATTATTGAGGCTGTTGGAAGCCATAATATTTATTAAAACTTAAATTCTTTAATCTTTCCTTTTTTGATGTTTTTCTCACTTGCAATAATCTGACTAATTAAATCTTTATCCTGCAGGATTTCTCTTTCTTCTAATTGCCTCATTTTGTCCCTTATTGCTTCTCTTATAAATTCTGTTTTTGTTGAATACCTATTTTTCTTCATAATTCTCTCTAAAGCAGCCAGAAAACTGCCCTCAAGTCTTAAACATATTTGCTTCATTGTAATACTATGTATTGCATTGTAATATATAAATCTTTCTGTTTATTCTTTATGGAGGTGGGGTTGGAGATTGGGTTGGGTTAGTTTGATTTGTTGGGATTTCGAGCTTATTCCTGTCTAATGCGAGAAATCTGGGGTTGGTTAGTTAGTTTTATACAAATAGAAAGAAATAAAAAATAATAGACATTATTGGAAGGATGATAACTTTATTTCAAGTAGATAAATCTGGAAGTGATATCTTTGAAAAAGATTATTCTATATCTCTAATTAAGGATAAAAAAGAAGTTTATGGAATCAATATACCGCAGGCGATAAAAGATAAATTAGTGCACTTGTTTAATACAGGAACATTAAATATAACCTCTACAAGCCCAAAGAAAGCAAAATTGAGATTTAAATTAAGATTCCATATAGCAATAATTATTCTCCTTATGCGAAGAGCAATAAAAGATGAAGGTTATATTGATGAGTTAAATGTTGAGCTTTGCAATGATCTTGATGGTCATTTTCATGAGATAAGAGATATGATATACAAGAATATTTCAAAGATGATTCCTTCATTGAATGAAGAAGATATTGTGCAGACTAAATTTCCAAAAACTGCCTTAGTTGATGTATCTGCGAGAAATCTAAGAGAAAAGAATACAAAAGAAATAAATAAGTATCATATATTAAAAATTAATTTCAAAGAGGTTTTAGAGATAGTAAAAAAATAAAAATAAGAGACAGTAACCAGGGTTCGAAGAACCGAATCCCTATTTGTCCCATCCAAAGATGAAACGCCAAGGCGCATTACTGTCTAGTATATATACACATAACCCTAATTTAAATCTTTTGGTTTTTAGGCAGTATTTTTTATTCTACTTTTAGTTTTGATTTTATTTAGGGTGGGGGGTTGGGTTAGTTTTATAAACAAAACTAATAGTAAAATTTAAATAGAATTAAAGTTAAAATAAGATATGGCAGAATTTAATATAATAATTGAGCAAGGAGAAGACGGAAATTTTATATCGGAAGTAATTGGAATTCCCGGATGTCATACTCAAGCTAAAACATTAGATGAACTAATTAAAAGAACAAAAGAAGTTATTGCTTTATGTCTTGAAGAAGAAAATATTAAGATTGAAGATAAGTTTATTGGTGTCCAAAAAGTAGAGGTATAAATGGCTCAGCTGCCTTTAATAAGTGCTAAAGAGTTTCTTAAAATTCTTGATAAAATTGGATTTAGAGTTATGAGGTAAAAAGGGAGACATATATTTCTCAGACATAAGGATGGGAGAACAACAACAGTTCCAAATCATCCTGGAGAGAAATTAGACAGAGGATTGCTAAATAAGATAATAAAAAAAGATTTGAACATCACAAGAGAAGAATTTGAGAAATATTTATAGTATGGGGAGTTAGTTATTTTTGACTTTTGGGGTGGGGAGGTGGAGTTAGTTTGTTATGGGGGAATTTCGAGCTTACTCTATGTCACTTGCGAGAAATCAGGGGGGGTTGGGTTAGTTAGTTTGATTTGTTTTGGGGTGGGGAGAGGGGGTTGGGTTAGTTAGTTTGATTTGTTTTGGGGTGGGGAGAGGGGGTTGGGTTAGTTTTATAAATTTCTACTATAAATCTTGTCATGGTGGTCAAAATATTCAAAAGAAACAAAATCCTTCTTTTTATCAAAACTAAATACTAAAACAAAATGCCCTATATGAACTCTTTTTGAATCTTTCATATTATATCGCAGATTTTTATAGTGCTTAATATCATAAGAATTTACTATCTCCTCAATTTTCTTTATAACTTGTTTGTATAAGTTTTTGTCTTTTTTATACAGCTTTTTAATTATTTTGTCTAGCTCTGGCTTTACTTCAAATTTATGCATTTTATGCCTCTTTTTCTATATGCCTTCTTAAATCTTCTATACTTTCAAAACTTATTCCTTTCTGGCTTTTTATCTCTTTCAGCTTGACTAAGAACTCTGGTCTTAATTCAGGCTCCAAAAAGCTGTCTTCATAAATCTTTGCAATTAAAGCTACTGCCTCACTTTTGTTCTTTAGACCATATTTGGCTTTGACTATATTTAAGATTCTGTCTTCTTTCTCCTCCAAGTCAATTATGCTTTGTACCATTTTATTATAATTTATTATAATCTATAATGATTTATAATGTTTATAAATGTTTCTGCTGGGTGGCGAGCAAGTTGATGTGGGTTAGTTAGTCGAGGGGTGGTAATCAACTTGGGAGTTTGGGTTAGTTTGATTTGGGGTAGTTAAGGGGTGGGGAGATGGGGTTTGGTTGAGAGATTAATATTTGAATTTTCTTTCATAATTTTTGTGATCAAACCAATCTAGAATAAAAGAGATTATCTTTATTTCATCTGTTTCCAAAGTATAAATTAATCTCCAGGCATTTGGCAGATCATACTTCCATAGATTTGTTAGGCTATATTTTCTAATATACTCTTTTGGCCAGATATCTTTTGGGACTTTTACTCCTGCTAAAGGATTTTTCTTTAAGTCATCAATTGCTCTCTGGATATACCTAAATAATTTCTTATCTTCAAACTTGCCTTTTTCCAGAGATTCGAAATCTTTTTTGAGTTTTTGATTAATAAATGCTACAAACTTTTCTTTCATTTTGCAATCAAGCCTTTTTCTATGGCCTGAGATATTCTTTTTGGATTGTATGTCCAGATAATGCATCCATCATTGTCTATTATTATCTTACCAGAAGAGATCAAATAATCAAGTATGACTAAATAAGTTTGATACATCATTTTTTGAGGAAGTTTTTTCCAAAGCTGATATTTCCCACATTCCTGACTATATTTTTGTATTGTTTCTTCTACCATTAAAACAGAACTTAAAGTAGGATTGTATAGAAGTCCTTTGCTTGTTTGTTTATTTGTTTTCATTTTATTATATTTATCTATATATTATATGTATATATATAATAGGTTATTTAAATCTTTCTATTAGTTTAATTTTATTTGGGGTGGGGTTGGGGGCGAACAAGTTGATGAGATTGAGGGGAGGGAGGAGGTAATCAACTTGTGAGGGGGGGTTAGTTTACTTAATTACTCCCTTTAAATAAGGCATTTGTACCTCTATAAACTCTACAATCTCTTTTTTGTACTTTGGATTTAAGGAGATACCAGTGAATTTTTTTTTATGAATAATTAGCCAGCCAATTTTTGATAGATCTTTTATTATATCTTTTAAATTTTGAAATTTTTTGAAATGCTCTAATCTGTCATAACTATTTCCCCAGTTTCCCTTGCTTCTTGCTAAAGCAGACATAAACTGAGCTTTTTCTGCGTCTAGTGCCATATAATTAAATAAGTTTAACATTTTTAAATGTTTCTATCTTTGATAGTTGTGTATTAATAATAGAAAGATTTAAAAAGGGAGATTGCCATACTATTTTAACCTAGTTAAAATGAAAACAAAAGAAAACAAAAGTTTTTTCCTTATGCAATTTGGAGATACACCTCAGTTAAGGATACTTGATTTTTTAATCGGATTTCATTTCTTTGATTATCCTCTGACTGAAATAGCTAGAGAAAGCAATGTTAGCTATAATTCTCTTAAATCTATTCTTCCAACATTTATTAAATCTGGAATTGTTATCAAAACAAGAAGGATTGGTAAATCTGATTATTATAAACTTAATACTGAGAATCCCTTTGTTCAGAATCTGATAAAACTTGATTGGAGTTTGACTAAAAGAAATGTTCTTCAAGAAGAAAAAGAAGTTGCAGCTTAATTCTGTTAATTGGTTTTAATTGGGGGGGTTTGGATAGTTTGATTTTATTTTGGGGGGGTTGAGTTAGTTTTATATAATTCTAAAATCTAATAAATATAATGAGGATAGTTTTGATGATCATTCTGGGAGGAGTCTTAGGAGTAGTTACAATATTTCTTAATATGGTGGGAAGCAAGAAGACTCTTAAGATAATTTTTGGTATTTTAAGTATCCTAATAATAATTACGGCAACCATTCTTGGGGTTTATAATCATCTTTCAATTGAGAAAACTGAAAAATACTCAAGATCTACTGGAGATTATGAGATGGAAGACATACCAAAGAACTTCAGAATAAATGTGGGCTCAAATATTTTTGATGGATATAATAATGTAAGTTTAGAAAACTATGTCCACACTCCTGTAACCATTTTTGTAGATGAAGGAAAATTAAAAGTTTCCACATTGATATTTGATAAAGACGGAAATATTCTCGTTAGAGTAAATGAAGGCAAAGGAAAAATATACTCTGATTATGGAGATCTAAGTTTTGATAATAATGCTCTCGAAGTATTAAATAATAATGAAGTTATATTCCAGGTTTTTTATTCTAATAATATTATAAATGTTTTTGGGGATTTTTATAATGAGGAAGGGAATCATATAGTTGTAGATAGTAGCGGGGTATATATAAATTCAGAAATTAAACCAATCATAAACAAACTATTTAAATATCCCTCTGAAGAATATTTGGGAAAATAAAACTTACTACCCCACCCTATACAATCTCTCCAACCTGTCAGTATCAGGATTGTTTCTCTGTTTAACAATCCCAAGAGATTCCATAGTGTCGAGAGCTTTTTTTGCAGTTCGCCACTGAGAATTAATTTTTAAGGATATCTGTCTAACTGATAACTCATCATGTTTTTCCAACAGCTTCTTAATATCTTCAATTATTTTGGTTATTGGTTTTCTGTTAGTATTAGTATTGGTGTTGGTGTTGGTGTTATTAGTGCTGCTCATATATGCATAATAAGACAGATAAGTTTATATACTAATATATGCATAATTATACCTATATCTAAACAATTGAAAAAAGTAACAATTAAATGAAAACTGATTGAAAAAATTGAAAAAATTGAAAAATGCCAAAATTCTGTATTAAATGCGGGGGAACAATCAGGGAAAACAGCAAAACAGACGAAGATAAATTTGTGATGGTAATAACAAAAAGAGGAAGGCAAATTGTTGAATTTGCCTGCTTTCATTTAAAATGCTGGAAACAGCATTTTAGGGATGTTGGGATTTCGAACAAAAGAAAGTAATAGAACTATTAGTAAAATAAAAAATTTCTGGAAGAAAAAACAATCTAGGAAATTTTTCTGCTATTCTTCTCTTTAATTTTTTACCTGGAAAGTAAGGCAATAGTTTTATTTGAAATCCTGCCAACTTCACAATATTCTCCCATTTTCTAAGAGAATATAATGAAACATGAGTTTTATCCGTATTGCCATGCCATTTATCTAATCGATTAAACAATTTGAGAAAATGATAATCTATCGAACTTTTATTTGGAACTCTAAAGATGAATATTCCTCCTTTATTGAGGTGATTTTTTATTAATTTTATAACTTTTTCTGGATTTTCTAAATGCTCAAGAACATCAAGAGCAATAACAATATCAAACTTTTTATTTCCTATAAATTCCTTTAAATCTTTTTCAACATCTCCCACCTTTAATTCAGTTCTTTTGGTTATCTTCTTTGCCTGGGTTATTGCATAATTGGATATATCCATCCCATAAGTTTCAAAGTATTTCTCTGCGTATTTTAGGATATACCCATAAGCGCATCCTATTTCTAGTAACCTCCCTGATTTTTTGGATCTTAAAATATAATTAATTATTTGTTTATTGAACACATGATCTTCATATGAAGCATGGCTATTTGATTTTTTTCTCAAATAATACTCCTTATTATAATTTTCTGATTTTTTTTTATTTTTAGCTCTTTCCATTTGTGTTATTATTTTATTATTTTTTCTTGGCACAAACATCCTGGACTAGGTTTTTTGTTTGCACATTACTAAAATCAATCCCTGTTTCAGACACAAAGTATAATTACTTTGATAGTTGAATGATCCTCCTTCCCTTAGAATAATTATATCAGGGGAGTCGCATAATGTGTAATCCTGACAATAACTAAAAGTTTTATTAGGAACAAGAAAACTCTTGATCCATAGTACACTTCTAAATCTCCTATTATCTAGCATTATAACTTTCCCTTCAGAAAAATTAGTGGCTATAAAATTTGCGACTTCTTCTAATGATTCATCGAATCCAGAATCTGTATCGAATACATTATAAACTTCATTATTCTTTAGATACTGATTTTTATTTAGGGTTCCAGAACTATAGAAGATTAGGACAATTAATGATAAAATAATTAAGATCTTTGTTATTCTTCCAAGATTGCTATACCTCAGAAATTTGACTGAGAAAAATGAAACTAAAATTATCAAAGGGTATTCTATATACCAAAGAATTCTAATTGGCGGGATATTCAGATGAATTAAAGGTCCAAAAGATAAGATCAATAACAAAAGACATTGATAGACTATTAAGAGAAGATTTTTATCTCTTAAATTTAATTTTTTATTTAACAATCCTATAATGTAGAGAAAAATCCCCAATCCAGCGATAAGGAATAGTTCTCCATTTAAAATCAATGCAGGATATTCAGTTATACTTTTGACCTCTGAGATATGAAGGGGGTCTAAATAAATAAATGTTGCATAGAATAATTCTAATAAAAATTTATGGGAAGATAAGAATATAATAATTGCAGCTAATGAAACTGCCCCTACTATAACTATAAGGTGTTTAGGATTAGTTATTTTTATAATAAAATATGTAAGAGGCAAAATTATTATCCAAAAAGCAACAAAAAAAGAAAGTTGGTGGGTGTAATACAACGCCATTAATAGGAAAAAAAGGATTGCTATTTCTTTCTTGGAATTGTTTGGTTTTTTTTGGGCTATAACTAATAAGAGAAATATAGAAAATACTAATAAAAAATCTCCTAAAAGATTCTGATAATGATATCCTGGGAGGATTAAATATCTTAATACTCTCCCAGAAAATAAAATAAAGATTATACCTGCAATAAAGCCAGAATTTCTATCTAATAATCGACATGTTATAAAGAGAGCTAAAAAGAGGAATATAAAACAAATAGAATTAATTAGAATAACAGAATAAACTGTTGAGATTCCACTTATCCAACTATAAATAGCTAGATTTATATGTAAAAATGGTGTAAAATAAGTTGATCCAGGTTTATTCCATTCCGAAGAATATACACTATAGTCTGGAATGCTTTGATCGTTTTGGATTATATTTGCCCACAATACAGACATGTAAGAATCTCCATTGGGGGAAAAATTGTTTTTTTCAATAAAGAATATGCAGGAGAAGATAATGGCTACTAAAACTATAATAAAAAAAACAAATCTAACAAATTTTTTACTCATCTTCATAAAGTGATTTAACTTTTCCTCTTGATCCTAAGTACTTTTTTTTATTTATCTTTATGAATTTAGTATTGCTCAAATATTCTACTATTTTTCTCACCAATCTTTTTTTATTCCCATATTCAACTAGAAATTTTTTATCTTCAATTATGCTTCTTATTCCATCAGTCTTAGTTCCAATAACAGGAGTTCCACAAGCTAAAGATTCTAAAACAGTTAAACCAAAACCTTCAAATATAGAAGGAACAATAGTGATTTTGCATTTGTTATACCATCTTGGGAGTTCTTCATCTGGAACAAATCCAAGAAACTCCACATTATTTTCCAATTGATTCTTTTTTACGAATTTTTCTAACTTCTTTCTTAATTTTCCTTTTCCTATTACAAACAATTTAATGTTAGAAATTTCTTTCTTAACTAAAGGAATTGTTTTAATAAGAAAATCAATTCCTTTTCTCTTATCTAACCTTCCCACAAATAACAAACTATTTGAAATTTTTTTTATTTCTTTAATTTTTCTAAATCTTCCAAAATCAACTCCATTCGGAATTACAGTTATTTTTGACTTAGGAATTTTGTAATAATCAATAAGTGCCTTTTTTGTATCTTCTGATACTGCAATTATTTTATCTGCATTTTTATACATCTTTTTTTCAAATAAATATAATACATACTTCCATTTTTGAGAGAGGATATATTTTTGCTGTTGATAATAAGTATGATGAACTGTGCAAATCATTTTTGCTTTAGGTTTTTTGATGATTATAATTCCCCCAGGACCTGTATGAAAATGAACTGTAGATAGATTGTATTTTTTTATTAATTTATTAATATTTTTATTTAGATAAAAAGAAAATTGAAGATTTCTTCCAAGTTTATTTTCAGGAAATATTTGGATATGATTCTTTAGATTATTGGAATTAGGAGAAAAAATAATAACTCTTTTATCATTCTCATAGGCTCTTTTATATAGCTCAAATAAATGTCTCCCTTGTCCTCCTTTTATTGGAAAAAAATCATCTGTGAATATTCCTATCTTTTTCATTTTAATTTTTTACTATATTCTTTTGATATTTTATTCCAGCTAAACTTTTTATGTATTGTACCTATTACTTTTTTTGAAATTAACCTTTTAGTTTCAATTTTTTCAACAAACCTTTCAGCATTTTTCTCCTCCACCAACCACCCAGTTTCCCCATTAATAACTGCATCGCTTAATCCTTCAATATTAGATGCTATAACTGGCAAACCACAAGAGCCTGATTCTAAGGCGACAATCCCAAAACCTTCAGCATCTCCTCTTACTTTTATGTTTGGCATTATGAATAAATCTGCTGAATTGTAAAGTAATTTTAGCATTTCTTTATTAACCTTACCCAATAAGAATACTTTTTCTTGTAATCTATTTTTTTCAATTGCCTTCTCAATATTTTCTCTTTCTTCGCCTTCACCAGCAATAAGATAAATATAATTATCTTTTAATTTAGTCATAACATTTAGAACAAACCATTCTACTCCTTTTCTTTTTATTAATCTCCCAACTGTAAGAAGAATCTTTTTATTTTCTAATTTTAGGTTTAATTTGCTTTCTAATTTTTTTCTTAATTGTTTTTTTGGTTTATTTATAATAAACTCTTCTGGATTAATCCCATTTGGAATTACAACAATTTTTTCTTTTGGAATTCCCTTTTTAATGCATTCTTTTTTTGTATTGTTGCTAACACAAATTAATTTATCTAGTTTGGAAACTGAATAAGGAATTAAGTTTTGATAAATTTTATTTTTATAAGTGATATCTAATCCATGAATTGTTATTGCTGTTTTTACCCCAGTTAACTTTTTTATTAAATATCCTTCAAATGCAAGTAAACCATCACTTAAATGTAAATGAGTTATTTTATTTTTCCAGATTATATATAGGGCTTTGAAAAATGAATATGGTAGAAAAAAGATTAGAAATTTATTTCCTTTTTTATTAGCAATTACAAATGTGTTGTTTTCTCCATTAAGTTCTTTAAAATTTTTAATTAGATTATAACTTTGGTTTTCCATTCCTCCTGTTTGAGGAGGATATTTTCTTGTTAAAAATAGTATTTTCATCCCCCAAACTCCCCCTTCTTCAACCTATATAAAATTTCTTCCTGGTTGCGTTTGATTGTTTTCAGCATGTCGGCAATTAATGCAAGAATAATCAATAATAAACCTAGACTAAATAAGAATGTTGATGTGTATAGCAACATTCTTACAGGAGTTGTTCGCAGGTATATAAGCCAGAAGATAAATGAAAACAGTCCTCCGATTAAGCCGATAATTGTGAAGAAAATTCCAGGCAAGCCGAAGAAAGTAAGTGGTTGAGTATCACGAGTTGCTCTGGCAATAATGCCCAATGATCTCATTGAGTATCTTCTTAAATTATTTGAGATAATTGATTTTCTTTTTTTATAATATTTAGTTTCAACAGGAACTTCCATGATTTTCATTCCTTTTTCAGCCAAATCAATGAAAACTTCCTGCGTATATGTAAATGAACCATACAAATTCAATCTTAATGCAGCTTCTCTTGAATATGCTCTGAATCCGCACTGAGTATCTGTAAATCTCTTACCAGTTATTTTGCTTATCAAATTTGTAAATAATCTGTTTCCGGATTTTTTAATCTGGGGCATTCCTATTGTTTTGCTTGATTTTAAAAAACGAGAACCAGTAACCATATCAGCTTTATTTTCCATAATTGGCTTAATAAGTCTGGGAATTTCTTTAGGATTAAATTGGTTGTCTGCATCTATATTAACTATAATATCTGCTTGCAATTTCAATGCCTCATTAATCCCTCTTTTGAATGTAAATCCCAATCCTTTGTTTGTTTTGTTCTGAATAATCAAAGCTCCAGCTTGTTTTGCGATTTCAACTGTTTTATCAGTTGAGCCATCATCTATGACCAGAATTTGTATAGATGAGATGTTTGGGATTGGAGATGGGATTTCTTTTATGACTTTTGCTATGGTATCCTGTTCATTATAAGCAGGAATCATTACAACTAGGTTTAATTTCTCATTAATTTTAGAGGTATTACTATCCCTTTTCTCTTTTGACATAATTATATTTGTTGTTATGGCTTTTATATTTTATTATGTTAGAATAGGCGTTATAATTATTGTTTTTGTGTTAATATTGGTTATGGTGTTGAAAAGAATGGGAAAGGTTTAAATATATGTTTATACATGTATAAACATTAAATATGCAGATTTATGAAAATGGAAACTGAAATAATCAAACAGGCATTTAAATTGGGCAATTCAGCAGGAATTGTTTTGCCTGTTGAGTGGAGAGATAAGAAAGTAGTTGTAAAACTTATTGAGAAATCTATTACTAAAGAAATAATTGATATTTTAGATGAGAGAGGTTTTCTTCAGGATGTAATGGGAATTTATCTGACAGGAAGTTATGCAAGAGGAGAAGAAAATGAAGGAAGCGATGTTGATATACTGGTAATAACAAATGGAATTGACAAGCAGATAAAAGCAGGAAAA
Source organism: Candidatus Woesearchaeota archaeon (assembly GCA_964592915.1). Taxonomy (GTDB): domain Archaea; phylum Nanobdellota; class Nanobdellia; order Pacearchaeales; family GW2011-AR1; genus CAZQGH01. The sequence goes on from CAZQGH010000001.1 coordinate 43,385, forward strand.
TATGAGATAGTTTTAGTTTCTAAAGAAAAAGCTGATAAATCTCTGAAAAGCAGCTTATATTTAGCTTCTTTATTAAATGAAGCCAGAGCAATATTAAATAATTATCTGTTAGAAGAGTATAAATCAAAGATTAAGGAAATTTCATTGAAAAAGCAGATTAACAGGATTAAGTCTGCATTAAGAATTAATAATGAGGCAATTGATATTAGTGAAAAATTAGGAGAAAAGGTTGCTGATGAAACATTATATTCAGTTGTATTAAGACTAAGAGAGCTATATTTAATTGAGTGCTTAAAAAAGAACAAGGAATATTCTAATAAAGAATTTTTAAAATTAATAAAAAAAATTGCAAGTCAGGAATCTTATAATGCTTATCTCAGAGTAAAAAATGATTTAAAATCTAAAAAAGTTATTAGTGTTAATGAAGTTAAATCATTATTAAGTGAGTTAGAAAAAAGAATTAAAAAATTAGAAAATGACAAAAAGAAGTAAAAGACTGAGAAAAAGTATAGAAAGCCTGAAAAAAGAAATTGAAGAGCATTTTAAAAAAGCTGAAGATGATATTAAAAATGAGGAATTTGAGATTGGGAGATATCATGTCAAGGAAATCGAAAGAAGTTTTATTAATATTTTAGGACAAAAAATTAAATTGCTTGGCAAGGAAAAAGAAAATTCAGAATTAATAGATAAATTCAGAAAAAGATTAGAAAAATTAAAAGAGAATCTGGGTGTTGAGTAATTAAATAAAAATCTGATTTTTATAGTTTATTATCTTGGCTTATATAGAATAGATTGTTATTGTTGTTCTTGTGTTGAATAGAAAAGATATAGAACTAAGATTGAATTATTCTACAAATAGCATCTTCAACTTTTTTTATTTTATTCTTATTTAATCTGCCTACTTTATATAATATTATTGAGTTTCTAATTGTAAAAAGAATTGAAGGTTTGATAAAGCTTTCAACTTTCAGACCTCCTTTTTCAAAATCCTCTTTGTTTAGAGATATCTGGTATGAGTCTTCTTTATGCTCTTTTGAAGTTATCTGACATAAGATGACATCATCTCCTTTTAAATTTGTAACAACAAGAACGGGTCTTCGGACAGATGAAGTTAAATTCGAAAAAGGAAATGGGGTGACAACAATGTCTCCTTTTACAAATCTTTCCATGCTTCATTATCCTCTTTACTTAACCAGTTTTCTGAAAGAAGTTCTTCATCTGCATATAATTCAGATTTGATTTTTTCAAGTTCTTTAATTCTTTTCTTTACACATTTTCTTACATATTCGCTCCAGCTAATTTCAGAGTATTTTTTCATTTTTTTGTAAACTGAATCATCAATTGAAAGAGTTATATTTGTCATGTTAGATTAAGTGAACTCACTTATTTAAATCTTTTGATTATCAGTGATATATAGAATATGCGTTGTTGTTTTTGTTGTTCTTGTGTTGCATTATGATTCTCTTATTAACTCAGAATACTCAACCCATAAATCAAATAAACTCATTAAAGTTAGAACATCAGAGGAACAAGCTGTATCAAAATTATGAGTTGAGTATTTAACAGATTTATCAAATTTAGGTTTTGTGTCCGGAGTTGCTTCCAGGTTTAACCACCTTCCTGCTCCTGCATCAAGATTAATCTGGCTTACTAAACAGGTATTTCCACGAAAAATATAGGGTTCTGGTTTTTCAAAACCCAGCAGTTTTTTTGGTAAATCCTGCATTTCCTGATAATTTTCTCTGGTTAACTCTGATTCATACATTTGTCTTGCAAATTCAGGATTTAATAATATTTCAAAATTATATCCTGGCTGATAAAGGTTTTGTGGCTGCCATATTATTTGATTAGACATAGATGATAATCAGATTTATGGCTTTTTATATTTTATTATGTTAGAGAATAGGATTATATGGTTTTTTTAATCTCTCTCAGAAAAATTTCAGCATCTTTTAAAGATAATTCAGCATCTTGTTTTTCCGGGGTATATTCTAATCCATACATCGCTTCGTGTCTTTCTGTCCTGTGAATTTCCAGAAAATTTATAACTGGTAGGGGGATTTTGCTAGAATATTTTTCTTTTAAATAAACTGAAATTGCAAAATGGCTTTTTTCCTGAATTCCATCCTTATATAACAGGGCTCTTGCAGCATGAAACATTGCCCTATAAGATTCAAGAATAACAAAATCAAATATCTTCAGATTTAAAGCTTTTCTGGCTTTTTCAAGTCTTTTTTCTGATACTTCCAGAGATTTTTTTGATTTTTCCGAATCAGGTTTTATTTTTCTTAATAATCTGAACTTAAAACAATCTTCAATATTTTTTATTTCCATTTTGTTAATGGCAGCTCTCCGTATAGCGGAATCCCGGAATTTATTATTTCATAATAAAAAGGGTGATCTTCTTTGGATTTATTATTCCACTCACTCCAGCTAAAAAAATGTATTGTTATTTTTTTATTTAATCTGTTCTCAAACTTGTTTAAAGTTAATTGCTTTTCCTTGCCTATAATAAGTATATCCACATCACTTTCCTCATTATCTTCTCCTTTAGCTATAGACCCGAATAGTACAATCGAGGTTATATTTACAATATTTTCTTTTAGAAAATCTACCAAGCCAGAATTTGATAATTGCTTAATGCCATATGCTATTTTTAGATGCTTATAGAACAAGCCATTGATGTTCGCTTTTAAATATCTTAAATTTGCTCTTTTTTCATCTAAGATTAATCCTTCTTTTACTAATACATCTGCATATTTCTTTATTGCAAACGGGCTGATTTTTAATTTTTTTGCAAGTTCTCTTATATAACCTTCTTTATAGGGATTTTTCAAAAAAAATTCTGTAAATTTTATTAATTTAAATTCTTGCATGCAATTGTTATTGATTTTTATCTTTATAAACTTATTGTTTTTATATAAAAACAATTGTTTTTGTTTTTTATCTTTATAGTTTAATGATTAGAATATAATTAACAGAGATTAGAATTTTTGTTCAAAAAAAGCAGCACACGCCTCAAGTCCAGGCAGCTGCCTGAGTTTATTGATTATTTCTTCCGGGCCTACAAACACCTCATATCTTAAGGTATAGGGAAATGCTATCCCTCCTCCATCTTCTGGCTTTTTCTAAATTTTTCACAGCTTCCTGGTTTTTTTCCTGATTAATGTTTTCAATTGCAGAATTAACTTCTTTTTCTCTTATTTCCAGAGCAAGCTGAACTTTATTTCCTGAGAAAAACATTTTAATATTATCTGTAAAACGATTAAATTCAGAATAAGACTGAGCCTGAACTAGGGAGAATAGTAAGAATAAGCCTATAAGTAGTGCTACTAATAACCTCTTTTTCATGTTAATAAAAATCAATAATCGTATTAAAATTTTTGGTTTTTACATTGTTAACTTATTTAGCTTACTGCCTTATAATAAAAACCCTGTGTGTTACCAACTCCTAAAGGAGTTGGTTTTTGCAATGCATTCCTGATATAATGAATAAAATCTATATATCCGAGAATAATAATTAATTTAAATAAATGAGAAATTATTAAATCATGAGAGCCAGAAAATACAACAGAATTTTATCTGATGTTTTAAAAGAATACGGATTAGTTCATGTTTATACTTACTCTAATAATGGTGATGATGTTAGTGTAATACATAGTGTTGAGGAAGCAGGATCAGGAAATCCAGAATGGAGATGCTTTGCATATGTAACAGAAGAGCATGGAAAAGCTGTAGGGAAAAGTGGAATACATTATTCATTAGAAAGAGGAAGCAGATTAGTTATAGAAGAAACACCAGATGTTATAGATACAGGAATTGCAGAGAAACTGAGAGAAGCTGAACAAAGGATTAACAGCAAATTGGAATTGCATATGATTTCTTAATCAATAATAAAAATAATAATAAAGCCTCATTATGAGGAGTATGAGGAATAGATAATCAAAAACAATAAATAATATAAATAATCAAACCTAATGAAAAGACATGGCAAATCAGATAGATTTTGATGATGAAATAAGAGATTATAAAAGAGGATTAGATGATGATGCAAAAAGAGTTGCTGAGGGCAGATTAATCATAACATCAGTTATTATTGGTGCTGTATTAATATTCTTAATAGGTGTTTATGCTGTGATTATGATTGACAGAATGATTTTGCCTTCTCCTGCTGAAGGATTAGTGTTAAACGTATATCTGATTAAAAGTGGAATAGGAGATGTTAGCGATGTGACAGTAAGCGACATAGAAATTGAGCAGGGAGAACCTAATGTTGTTAAAGGAAATGAAATTCAGTTATTAGATAAGAAAAAACGCATATTAAATCAGTCTGGTTATATTGAAGTAATATCTTTCCCGTATTATGAAGAAGCAGAATATGTAATGATTAATTCTAATCCTGACTATTATTACTTAATTAGCGATTATATAAAATGAGCATAACCTAAGTATTAATAATAGATGAAATGGATATGCAATTATTAGTAAGGGAAATGAAATTTCATTATTGCCAGTATTATTAATCTTAACTTTATCTTTGATGCTAATTTTAGTGTTTTTATTCTTATTAATTTCTAAAAAATAGATAAAAGAAAAGACAAGGAAGAATTTCAATACCATAAACCTTAAAAATCGATATTTCTTATAAAAAATGTAGACTAGGCTGGCAGGTTAGTCCTCTGCCATTTGCAAATGGACTTTAGGCAAGCTGCAAGGGAGAGCGTGAGATAAGTGGTAAAAAGCCCTTATTCCAACGTTGAGGTTCTGTCCTACTCGACCTTGTTCTTGCGAATTGGGTCAGACCTTGATCGGAGCAGCCCTAAACAGGAATTAAGGTGCTTGTGGGGTTGCAGAACTGAGGAGGAATCAGGATCACTTTTTACTTTTCTTATCAAGCCATCTCCTGAGTCTACTTAAACATTTTTTAGAAAAAATTATTTCTTTCTTCTCAATTTGGCAAGTTCTTTGTCCAGTTTTTTCAGTTTCTTGTCAATGTCTTTTGTATCCATTTGTTCCTCTTTTTTCTGCATCTCCTCTGGTTTGGAGTTGCCGGATTTTTTTTCCTGTTCTATTTTTCTTTTTCTGATTCTATGTAAAAAATATGACAGGAATATCATGGGCGGAATCATAGATAATATGAAAATGATAATGCTCCAGTTTATGTCTATTGATCCCTTTTGATTTTCTCCTACTGCCTGTCCTGTAATGGGAGCTGACTGCTGATTTCTTAATGCTTCTTCATACTGCTCTTTTGAACAGGCTATTTTTTCCAAATCCAAAGGATTATCACAATCATTTAAATTTTTACAGTTAATAGGATAAAAATAATAATTTCCATCTTCATTCTCTTGGCAAGAACTCCAGTCACATCTCCAGTTCGGTTCGCAACTCCCGCTTATCTTTGTATCCTTTGCTATGCTTGTTTGAGTATCATTACCTGAATCATCTCCACTGCCAGAACCTCCGCCGCCGCCACCTCCTCCCCCGCCTCCTCCTTCATCGTTATTATTGGACGGGGGAATTGATTTTGTAGTGAAATTATATTCTTCAGATGAAGAACAGTTATTGCCTGAATCACAGCTAGTTAGGTTATAATAATATAATGTAGAAGCATGCAGATTAGTTAAACTAATTTCATGATTGACAGCTAAATCTGAATTTATCCTGGATGATTTTTCATGAGTTGCTCCGTAATTCACCTCAGTTGTTGTTGGCTCATCAGTATATAAAGAAAGTTCAGCTAAATTTGCAGAAACTACTTCTGATTTTGTAATTATCTCCGGTGGATCAGAATCATTTTTTGTTGTGTTGATTGTAAATGAAACTGCAGTTTGATTTACCATTGTTCCGTTAGCATATGCATATATTGTGTGCGAGCCATCTGGAAAATTGTATTCCTGAGGATTTGTGTATGTTAAATTATCAGTTGAATTGCTCCAGAATATATCATTTGCTGCTGAATCCAAATAAACCAAGACAGATGACGAGTAAGTTTTATTTTTTGGAGACAAAATATCAATCGGGTATTGGGAAGTAAACAAAATTGTCAGAACATCCCCGGAATATGAATAGGTTTTTGTTCCGGCTATAACATATAGCTGAGTATTGTAATCTCCTATTTGAATATTATCAGTATCTAAAGTTATGTTGTATTCTAAATTTCCTGGCAAATAACCGTATCCATAACTGTAATTAGTAGAAGATAATTGTTCAACCTGCATGTTTGGGCAGGAAATTTCAGTTGCATTGGGGAAAAATGAGCAGGATAATTTGTCAGGCCCTGTAATATTTAACACAAATCTTTGTATATCTATATAATTGTCAGCTTCTTGGATTATTGCTGTTGCAACAAATGAAACTAATTCTCCTTCATTTATCTCATTATTATCAATAACCAAACCCAGGATAAAAGCTTTTGCTGGTCCTATTATCAGCAAAAATGAAATTATAAATACTGATAACAATACTGCTAGTGACTTAATATACAGGTTATTCATTTTTATTCTTCTTCTGATTATTTATATGCTCCTGAATCAGTTTTTCCAGTAACTGAGAAGCATTGATGCAGTTTTCAGAAACAAACTTTTTCCACTTATGATAAGTTTCTTTGGACAAATTAGCTGAGATTTTTTCCTTTGCCATCTTTTGTATTATTTATATTCTTTTTATTATTTATATTACTTATATTATTTCTATGTTTATCTTATATATTAATGTTTTGCTTTTTAAAAGCTTTTAGATTTAAACTAATCTATAACCTTTCATAACAAGTATTTTCTCAACACTATTATCTATTTTTGAAGCATTAATCCCTCCAAATTCAGCTTGTTTTTCAAGCTCATCCAGTAAAACAAGCAATTGATGGGGAGATAAATCAAAATCTAAAATTAAGTTTTCTCCAGAATTAATTAATTCCGCATATATCTCAGATTTATCCGGATAAAATGATTTTAATGCATTCATGTTTATTTCATCTGCAATTATTAATGCTGAATTATTTACAGATGAAACAACTTTTTCAGAAACACTTGAGGGTTTATTGTCAGAGTTTAATTCCCCATAAACAATCTGATGAGAAACCATTATTGAAGAAATATTATTTTTTAAACATATTTCAAATAAATACAAATCATCTTCAGTTATGTTTTGTTTATCTGTAACCTCATGAAGATTCTTTTTCATTGCTTTTCCTGGGTAGTGTTTGCAGGTTCCATGAACATTTTTTTGCAAGCCTAAGATGTAATTTTCAATTTTTTCCGCTATTTCCTGCTTAGTTCCATTAAATGTTCTGCCTCCATATGCTTTGTCAGAATATTCAGCAACAGGTGCAAAATTCATATTAAATCCTGTCTGTTTTAACAATTGTCCGTGTTCCAAACCTGTTTCATAAGCTTGTTGTTTTGTTTGTATATCTGAAAAATGAGGAAATTGCATTTCTGAATCAGCAAAAGGATTCCATGCTCCTTCCAAATCTGTTGAAGCAAATAATCTAATTTTAGAATTTTTTTGATAAGAATTAATTAGTTGCTTGTAGTTTTCCTGCTTTTTTTGCCTGTCTAAAAAAACTCCTCCAATTGCAAAATTTGTAAATTCAAAATCTTCATAATCTCCTCTTATCATAATCATCTGGCTTAATTTCTGCTTTAATGTTAAAGAATTAAAATCAATTTCATTATTGTTTATTATAATATTGTTTGTAGTTAACTGAGAAATTTTTTTATTTATATTATAAATTTTAAACTGATATCCTGAAAAAGATATTAGGAAAATCAGTAAAACAAATGCAATAATAATCTTTTCTCTTTTCATTTTGTTGATTTAAAAGAGAACATATTTATAAAACTGACTTAATGCAAAAGTTATTTAAATCAAATCTGATTAATAGAATTATGATAAAAGAGGAAAAAGGACAGTTTTACATAATTTTAGCAGTAATCATAATTGTGATAATTGTTGCTTCTCTAACCATATTCAATTATGCAAGAACTGCAAAAAATCCTGTTAAATTTTATGACTTGTCAGATGAATTAGGAATTGAAAGTGAGAGTGTTATAAATTACGGAATCTATCAGGAAAAATATACAGATTACTTAGTTGAAAATTTTACAGACACTTATTCAGACTACTTTGAATTGCTTGCTGGCAAATCTGATTTAGTGTTTGTTTATGGAGACGAAAAAAACATGACTATGCTTATCTATTCAAATATAACAAAAGGAAGAGTAAGTTTAAGTTTAGGAGACAGCAAAACATACATAGATGTTACAGGCAAGGAAAAGCAGAAAGTAAATTTGGTTCCAAAATTACTTCCAGCCCAGGGAGATTATGTCCTGGTAAATATAAGTGACAGAACTTATAATTTCACATTGCATAAAGGAGAAAATTTCTTTTTTGTGTTAACTAAAAGTATTGGAAATGAAACCCATGTTACCCAAGGATAAAAAAGCTGTAAGCTTAATGATGTCCTATGTCTTATTAATCGTAATTGTTCTAGCTTTAGGCGCATTAACCTTTTCATGGATTAAAACAAAGATCCCTACTGAAGAAGAAAAATGCCCTGCAGATTTATCTTTAATAATATGGGATTATAATTGCTCTTCCCAGGTATTAGAATTAACAGTTCAAAATAAGGGATTATTTGATATTGACGGGTATTATATAAGAGGAGAAAGCAATGAAAGAATTGTAGAATTAGAAGCAACAGACAATCCCGGGCAAGAAGGAAGAGTGAGATTTTTAAACGGCAAATTAGAATCTGGAGAAAAATCTGTTCAGTTTTTTGATTACTCCAAATACGGAAATTTGTCTAAAATAGAAATTCAGCCATTTATCATAAGAAATAAGAAGCTAATTTTATGTTCTGATATAAGCAGACAAGAAGTTTCATGTTAAAAAAATTTAAAAACAAGTTATTCTTCATATGTTTATGAAAAAAAGAGGAGTATCACCAATAATTGCAAGTATTTTACTAATTGCCATTGTTGTTTTATTAGCTGCAATAATATTCTGGTGGGCAAGAGGATTTTTTTCTGAATCTGTTCAAAAAATGGGGAGAGATGCAGAGCAGGTTTGTCAAGATGTTAAAATATCCGCTTCAAGACATTCTGATGGAATTGACATAGTAAATACAGGCAATGTTCCTATACACGGAGCAAGTATAAAAAAATATGAATTGGGAAAGTCAACAACTGATTCAATTGTGTTTACAAGTGGTGTTTCTCCCGGAAAATCATATTCAATAGACATAAATCATGATATATATGATAGAATAATTATCATTCCCGCAATAATGGGAAAATCTGATGGAGCTCAAAAATTATATACCTGTGATGAAGAACTGGGTGTTTCAGCATAAAATGTTAGATAAAAAGGGAGTTTCTGCAATAATTGCAACTTTGCTGATAATAATGCTAACAATAGTTATTTTTTCTGTAATTTATTCTGTGATGATTCCTGCTGTGAAAAATTATTTAGGAGAAAGCAAGACCTGTTTTGATGCATTAGACAAAGTTAAAATAAACAAAGATGAGCTAACTTGCTATAATGAAGAAACCGGAGAAACAGGAATAAGTGTTAAAAGAGATGATGTTGAATTAGATGAAATTATCATCTCATTAATTGGGGAGGGAGATTCCAGAAAATTTGAAATTAGTGATAATATGAAAAGTGATAATATAAGAATGTATTATTCAAATTATTCTCAGGAACTGGAATTACCGGGAAAATTAGAAGAAAGAACTTATGTTTTTAAAACAAGTTTTGAAGTTGACAGAGCACTGATTGCTATTCAGATGGATAATATAAACTGCAAAATATCTGAAGAAGAAAATATTGAAAAATGCTAAAAAAAGGGCAGGTATGGATTGAAACTGTTATCTACACTTTAATAGGTTTGACTGTTATAGCATTGATACTAAGTTTTGCCAGGCCAAAGATAGAAGAAATAAGAGACAAGGCTGTTATAGACCAGACAATTGAATCATTTAATAATATTGACAAAATAATTTCAGATATTATGGTTTCTTCTGGAAACAGCAGATTGGTATTGTTTTCACTGAGAAAAGGAGATTTGAATATTGATGGTGAAAATGATGAAATACGATTTGTTTTGGAAAACAGCAAAAGTGTTTATTCTGAGCCAGATAAACAAATCTCACTGGGAAAGTTATACCGGGGAAATTTGTATGTTAAAACTTCCGGAGATGAGGCAAAAACAGTTGAAGTTTGGCTTGATTATTCCAATTTAATCAATTTAAAATATGATGAAAAAGAAGAAAACAAAGCTCTTGAAAAAGCCAGCACACCATACAGGATTTTCTTTGAAAATACCGGAAATGCTGGTGGATTATCAAATATTAATGTGAAAATAATTTAATTCTAATATTAAAAATAATCGAGAGTTAAGTTTAAATAGAATGCTAAGTTACTATTAAAAAAGGAGGTTTTTTTATAATGGTAATCGAAATAAATATTAATCCTGCAATACCTCAGTTGAAAAAAGAGCCAGACAGAACTAAGATTAATATCAGATACACCTTAATTTCTCCTTATGCATCAGCTCATATTCACTGGGATGACAAAAGTTCAGAATTAGTATATGATATTGAAGAGCCAATTTTAAGCAAAAAAGAGGAAAAAATATTCCAGAGACTTGAAGAAGGAATGAAGGAAGTTATCAATCTGAATGTAGTTGTTGAAAAAACTCAGGAAGGAATACTGAATTATTTAGATAAAACAGCCAAATTATTAATTGAAGAAATGGGGCTAAGTGTAAAAGACAGCTCATATAAAAAAATATTTTACTATTTATTCAGGAATTTTGTCGGTTTAAATGAAATTGAGCCATTAATGAGGGATTATTTTATTGAAGATATTGAGTGTAATGGAGTTAACAGTCCGGTTTATATTGTTCACAGAGTTTATAGAAATTTAAGAGTTAATTTATCATTTGATAATATTGACAATCTGGCAAATTTTGTAGAAAAACTTGCCCAAAGAACTGGAAGATATATTTCATATGCTTCTCCGATTTTAGATGGCACATTGCCTGATGGTTCAAGAGTTAATGCTACTTATACCACAGATATTACATCAAAAGGACCGACATTTACAATAAGGAAATTCACAAAAATTCCCTGGACTCCTCCTCAGTTAATTTCACTAGGAACAATCAGCCCTGAAATGCTTGCTTATTTTTGGTTGTTAATCGAGTATAAATCAAATATTTTGATTACTGGAGAGACTGCATCTGGAAAAACCACCTTGCTGAATGCTGTATCATTTTTCATACCTCCTGAATCAAGAGTCGTTTCAATCGAAGATACAAGAGAAATAAATTTGTTAAGAGAAAACTGGTTGCCATCAGTAGCTAGGACAGCAGTAGGATTAGGAAAATTCGGAGAAGTTGATTTATTCAGTTTATTAAAAAATTCATTTAGACAAAATCCTGATTATGTTATTGTTGGGGAGGTAAGAGGAAAGGAAGCTTTTGTTTTATTTCAGGGAATGGCTTCTGGACATTCATCAATATCCACAATTCATGCAGAATCTGTAGAAACTGTAATAAGAAGATTGCAAACTCCTCCTATTGAATTATCTCCTACTTTAGTAAATACCTTAGATGCAGTTGCAATTATGATGCATGCCAGAGTGAAAAAACAAGAAACAAGAAAATTAAGAGAAGTTGTAGAAGTTGTCAATGTTAAACCAGATGGGGAAGCAGAAACAAACACTCCTTTTGCATGGGATCCTGAAAAAAATAAATTTTTTTCCAAACAAAAAAGCAGGGCATTTGAAAAAATTGCTAAAAAATATGGATTGGCAAAGCAGAAAATCATGAAAGAATTTGAGCAAAGAACCAAATTGTTAGATGAAATGAATAAAAGAAAAATATATGATGCTGAATCAGTCCAGAAAATCATCAATGATTATTATAAAAATCCTGAACAGTTACTGAAACGTTTAAGCATTTCTTAAAAATGGATAAAATACTTCAAAAAGAGGCAAAACTTGTCTTGCAGGCAATTAAAGCTTTGAAAGATTCTTTCAATAATCTGAAAAAAGCTTATGAAAATGAGAATCATGCAGACTTTGAAAATATAAAAAAATCAATTCTTGAATTGCAAAAAGAAATTAATATGATTATAAAATGAGCATAACAGAAATAGAAAACAACATAGAAAAACAGGAAGAACTGGCAAAAGAGTTGTATCAATTAACCAAATCAAGAACAACCAAAAAAAATAAAAAACAAGTGGAAGTATTAAAAAAACAAATCAGACACATTAATAATTCTCTTCCTCATTTGATTAATGAAATTTCTATTTTGCAGGAAAAAAAGAAACCAAAAAATTTAGTGAAAGTAAGTTATGATAGGAAGAAAAAAAGAGATACAGTAGTTTTGCATAAAAAAGACCATAAAAAATACATCAGAAATATAAAAAAAGAAAAGCAGTTGCAAAAAAAAGATGATAATTTTAGGAAACCCAGTGTAATTGCTAAGATTTCCAGCAAATTATTTTTTGAGGTTTCGAATAAAATTTCTAAAAACAAAATTTTCAAAAAACTTAATTTAGATTTAAGAAAAGCAAATATCAGATTTTTATTAAACACTTACATATCAATAATGCTTTTCTTTACATTAATTAGTTTTTTTGCTGCCTGCATTTTATTTGCAATCCTGTTGTTTTATAAATTTTCAGTATTTTTTCCTTTTTTTGTTAATACAGATGAATCAATATTATTACGAGCAGGAAAAAGTTTCTGGGTTATTTTTGTTATTCCTATTACAACATTTTTATTATTTTATATTTATCCTGGAAGCGAGGCAAAATCAATTGGCAAGAAAATTGATCAGGAATTGCCATTTGTAACCATTAATATGTCCGCAGTTGCTTCAAGCAATATTGAGCCTACCAGCATTTTCCAGATTGTTGTCAAAGCTGGAAAAGAATATCCCTACACAAGTAGCGAGTTTAAGAAAATTATCAATTACACCAGCATTTATGGTTATGATTTAGTTACAGCTTTGAAAAACACATCAAAGACAACTCCGAGTGACAATTTAAAAGATTTATTAGATGGTTTGGCAAATGCAATTTCTACTGGAACCAGAATAACAACATTTTTAGACAAAAGATCTGAAAGCCTGTTGTTCAATTATAAATTAGAAAGAGAGAGATATACCAAAGTAGCTGAAACATTTATGAATATTTATATATCAGCTGTAATTGCCGCACCATTAGTGCTAATGTTAACTTTTTTCCTTATGAGTTTGGGTGGATTGGGAATTGGATTGGGTTTAAATACAATCAGTTTGTTGATTGTCTTAGTAGTTGTTTTAATTAACATTGGATTCCTTACATTCCTTCATTTCAAACAGCCAAAATACTAAAATGTTATTGAAAAAAAAATCAGGTTTCAGCAAAGTAAAGTTAATGGGAATTATTTTTGCATTAATCGTTTTAATTCTTGATTTTATATTTTTAAGGGGTAATGACATATTTTATTTTGTTTTGGGAATGGCTTTTGTCATCGGTGTTTTGCCCTTTATAATCGGTATAAGTTTGGAAGCTGCAAAAGAAAAAGAAAAAGAAGAAATGTTTTTAGAATTTTCAAGAGATTTGGTGGAAGGAGTAAAATCCGGAACTCCTATTAGCAAGAGCATATTAAATGTTAAAGGAAAAGCTTACGGAGCTTTATCTCCTCATGTGAAAAAAATTGCGAATCAGATTGCATTAGGCATTCCAGTTAGGGAAGCGTTAGATACTTTTGCAAAAGATGTTGAAAACAATACCATCAGCAGGAGCATAAGCTTAATCAAAGAAGCTGAAAGAACAGGGGGAAATATTGAAGACATATTAGAGTCTGTTGCCAGTTCAATATCCACAATTGAAAAACTTAAAAAAGAAAGGGCTTCAGCGATTTATGGTTTGATTGTTCAGGGATATATTATTTATTTAATATTTATCATAATCATATTAATAATGCAGTTCAAGATTTTGCCTATGACTGTTGGCATAACTGATTTGGGGGGGATTGGGGACATAGGAATCTCAACAACTTCGTTGTTAGCTGAAGATTTGTCAACTCCTTTTTTATATTTGTTAATTGCTCAGGGATTTTTTGCAGGATTAGTTATTGGTAAAATTGCACAAGGAAGTTTAAAGTCAGGATTAAAACACTCAGCTATATTGATTATAATATCTATATTAATATCAACAGGAGCGCGTATATTCATATGATAAGAAAAAAAGCAATAAGTCATGTTGAAGTCATGGTTTCATTTTTAATTTTTATAGTCTTTTTAATATTTTTATTAAGTTATCTTAATCCTTTTCAAAAATCCGGCATTGAAGAAGGATTAGTGAGTTTGTTAGAAAGAGAGTTAATAAGCAATTCTCAAATTGAAGTTTTAACTTCTACATTAATAATAAACAAAACCTATCCTTTATCCGGGATAAACTGCTTTATAGTTGAACAAATTTCACAGAATCCTGTTACTGTGAAAAATACTAAAGGTGAAATTGCAAATGCAACAAATACCGATGCCTTGTATATTGAGGAAAAAGGAAGATTATACAATATATTTTCATCTCCAGTTTTTAAGGAAAATAAATTAGATTATTATTCCTGTGCTTCTTTAGATTCGGGCTCATATAACTTTGGGGTTACAAAAAAGGAGAGTTTTGTATTTCTTGATAATGTGAACGAAATAGCTGAAGAATATGAGCAAGATTATGATTATTTAAAGCAAGAATTAAATTTTCCGGGAAAAAATGATTTTAGCTTTAGTTTGAAAACTTTAAATAATACTGAATTAGTAGCTGTAACCAGAAATGAGCCAATTGGAGTTGGAATTGTAGCCAGAGATATTAATGTGGGATTGATTGACAAGCAAGGAAATATTTATTCGGCTATATTAAATATAAAAGTTTGGTGATTGGAAAAATAGAAGATGAAAAATAAAAAAGCGTGGATAAGAATTGTTGAATCTGTTCTAGCTATTATGATATTGTCTACATTTCTATTTATCATTGCCAATAAGCAGAGAGGAGATGTTGTTGATATGGGAGATTATATGTATAATCTTGAAAAAACCATATTAAGAGAAATTGAAAAAAACGAAACATTAAGAAAAGCTGTGATTGAAGAAAGAAAAAATGAAATTGAACAATATATTGATTCCAGATTGCCTGATATATTTAATTTTACAATCAGGCTTTGCCCTGTAAATGATGTTTGCGGTATGGGTTTTTATGTTGAGAACAGGGATATTTATGCTAATTCTGTTTTAATTTCGTCAACTTTAGAACAGTATGAACCTAAACAATTAAAATTATTTGTGTGGGAAAAATGAAGTTTAAGTTTTTAGAACATACTGCTGATGTGAAATTTAAAGCATTTGGAAAAACAATTGAAGATGCCTTTGTTAATGCTGGTTATGCATTAAAAGAAACCATTGTTAATGACATGAAAATTAAAGAAAAACAAAAAAAGAAAATAAAAGTTGATGGGATAGATAAGCAATCATTATTGCAGCAATTTTTAGAGGAATTTTTATATTTGCTGGATGCTGAAGATTTTATTTTATCTGAAATAAAATCAATAAAAATAAAAGGAAATAATAATGGTAAACAGAATAAATTTGGATTAGAAGCTGAGATTGCAGGAGACAAAGCATCAGATTATAATTTTACAAATGGTGTAAAAGCTGTAACATATAATGAGATGGAAGTAAAACATACAAAACAGGGCTGGCAGGTTCAGGTTGTTCTGGATGTTTGACTAAAATCCTTCTTCACCTAAATTCCTTAAAACATATTTAATTTCATTGATGGCTTTCTGCTGAGATTTTTTATTAGACATTCTTACAAATTTGATTAGCAAATCCTGCAATTCACTTGCATTTAATAATTTTAATTTAAAACCCTCTGTAATAAAATAAAATCTAAATGATTTATATTTTAATTCTTTAATTATAATTTTTCCTATCTGGCATATCAGTTTGCCTTTTTTTGGATTATCTTTCAAAGAATACATTAATTCAAATATCTCAATAGATTCTTTTTTGAACTTTTTGTTTATTTTTTCCTCAAGCTCTTTTGTAATTATTACTTTTGCCATTTTTTCTTGGCTTCTGATAGCGCTTCTTCTATAGGAATTGTATCTTTTTCGTCCATAAGTAGATCTTGTAGCTGTCTTTCTTTAGCACTTTTCAGTAATCTTTCAAGTATCTCTGAGTAAGATTCTCCTTTATTTCCGAATTCTTTTAGCTCTTCTTGAAGTTTTTTAGGTAAAGCTATAGTGGTTGTTTCCATTTTTATATTACTTATTTTTATTATAATCTCTATAATTATTATAAAAATTATAATATATAAATGTTTCGATTTGCTTATTTACTAAAAATATAATCAAAAAACCCTGTGTTGCTACATGTCAGAAATCTTTTATGGATTTCTGAGCACTATCAAAGTTTATAAAACTTTGAAGCTTAAAAGTGTTGGTTTGTTAGGGTTTTTAGAATATTCAGGAATGCTCATCCAACTCCTTTAGGAATTGGTTTTCGCAATGCATTCCGGATATCATAAACTATTTAAACAAAATTTTCTTGTTTTATATATAAGGGAAAATAAAATGGTTGAAATTAAAAAAATAAATGAGTATGAATGGGAAATTCCCAAAACTGGAAAAATGAAAGTGCCAGTCAGGATTTTCGCATCTGAAAAACTTCTTGATAAGATGAAAGAAGATGAGACATTCAAACAGGCTATGGATGTGGCTAAATTAAAAGGTATTCAAAAAGCAAGTTATGTGATGCCTGATGGACACATGGGCTATGGTTTCAGTATTGGTGGAGTTGCTGCAATGAACTTAGAAAATGGAGTTATAAGCCCAGGAGGAATCGGTTTTGATATTAATTGCGGGATTAGAATATTAACAACTAATCTTACTAAGAAACAGATATTGAGCAAGAAGAAAGATATGATTCATCAGATATCAAGAGATGTTCCTAAGGGGATTGGGAAAGGAAGTGTTGTTAAATTAGATAAAAATGAGATTAAAGAAATATTGGAAACAGGAGCAAAATGGGCTGTTAAAAATGGATATGGCAGAAAAGAGGATTTGGAGAGAACAGAGGATTATGGGTGTTTAGAAGGAGCAAACGCAGAAGATGTGAGTGAAAGAGCAATTGCAAGAGGATTACCCCAATTAGGAAGTTTAGGTTCTGGGAATCACTTTTTAGAAATACAGGAAGTTGATGAAATTTATGATAAAGAGATAGCTAAAAAATTTGGGATAACAGAAAAAGGACAAATCACAATAGGGATTCATTGTGGTTCAAGAGGTTTAGGACATCAGGTTGCTTCTGACTATATCAAACTTATAGAAGAGAAGTATGGATGGAAGGATTTACCAGACAGGGAACTGATAAATGCCCCAATTAATTCTGATTTGGGACAGAAGTATTTGTCTGCAATGAGATGTGCTGCAAATTTTGCATACTGCAACAGGCAGATGATTATGGAGTGGACAAGAAAAGCTGTAAAAATATTTTTTCCTGAAGCTAAATTAGATTTAATCTATGATGTTTGCCATAATATTGCTAAAATTGAAGAGCATACTGTTGATGGAAAAGAAAAAGAAGTTCTGATAATGAGAAAAGGTGCAACCCGTTCATTTGGACCTGGAAGAAAGGAATTGCCTTCTATATATAAAGAAACAGGACAGCCAGTACTATTACCAGGAACAATGGGAACAGCTTCTTATATTTTAGTCGGAACAGAGGAATCTGAAGAATTATCATTTTCAAGTACTGCTCATGGAGCAGGAAGGGTTATGTCAAGACATGCTGCAATGAGAACTCAGAGATTAGAGGATGTTAAAAAAGAATTGCAGGAAAAAGGAATTGATGTTGAAGCTGGAAGCTGGAAAGGTTTGGTAGAAGAAGCTCCTTCTGTTTACAAAGATATAGATGAAGTTGTTAGAGTTTCAGACAAGTTAGGTATTGGTAGGTTAGTTGCCAAACTCAAGCCTATAGCTGTAATGAAAGGGTAATATTTATAAGTTAAATTCTCTTGATTTATTTATGAAAAAAAGAGGAATTTTGGTAATAGTTGGTATTTTATTTCTGTTAATCATGTTTTCTTCAAACATAAAAGCTTCTTGCGATTCTTTATCTCCTGAGCAAGACTGGGGAGGTGAAGCAACTAAAGGACAGTGTAAGGATTGGTGCAACCAGGGATTGTGCGGATTTAAGGAACCAGATATTTATATTACAATGAATGAAAATTCAATACAGGTTAACAAAAATACGAAAATCAATGGAGACAGAATTTTTGTTGAAAAAATAAGAATATTTTTCGACGATGACGGGACTGACGGGCCTATTGATGTTTATAGCTATGATAATGATGATGAAACTTTAATTTCTGGAGATTATTATTTTGAAAAGGATAAAGCAGACAAATGCAACGGAGCTATAAATGATGAGATTAAAAAAAATAGAGAGTGCTACTGGGAGATTGATGTGAATGAGTATTTAACAGGAATAAAACTGGGTGTTGAATCAAAAGTCAATCTGGATTTTTTCGGATTGTTTTACAAAGAAGGATGTGTTGATTTGGATAATGACGGGTATGATGATGAAAATTGTGGCGGAAATGACTGCAATGATAATAATCCTGATATTAACCCAGGAGAAGAAGAAATTCCTTATGACGGTTTGGACAATAATTGTGATGGTTTGGATTTGGCTGATATAGATGGAGATGGGTATTGCAAAGAAGGATATGTAATCCAAAATAAAGAATTGCAATGCCTAAAAGAAGAAGGGAGCATAGGAACTGACTGCAATGATAATAACAATGAAATTAATCCTGGAGCTGAAGAATTATGCGATGGGATTGATAATGATTGCGACGGAATAATCGACGAAGGATGTTTTGCAATTTCTGATGCTTTTTGGGCAAATATGAAAGAAAGCCCTATTGCAAATGCAGATTTAGATGATAAAGTTAAACTAGTAGTTCCTGGTGAAGGATTGGAAGGAATGAATATTGAATATGAGATTTGGAAAGATGTAAAATGGTGGTTTGATTCTAAGGAAGCTCAGATAGATTCGAAAGGTTATGCAGTTTGGAGAGCAAATGAATCTGGGGGATATTATTTTAAAGCGAGAATAGAAGGTGGGGAATGGTTAGAATCTGGCTT
This sequence comes from Candidatus Woesearchaeota archaeon, assembly GCA_964592915.1. Lineage (GTDB taxonomy): Archaea > Nanobdellota > Nanobdellia > Pacearchaeales > GW2011-AR1 > CAZQGH01. Next base: position 62,597 of record CAZQGH010000001.1, read on the forward strand.
ATTGAATATATCATCCTTATCAAATAACCAAAAACCTTCAGCAATCATAACAAAGCCTCAGAACAAAGAAATGTTCAAAATTGGAGAAGCAATTCAGTTTGAACATGACTCCTATGATTTGGATGATGATATCAGTGTTGAATGGGATTTTGGAGATGGT
>CAZQGH010000001.1:62856-76196 GCA_964592915.1 Candidatus Woesearchaeota archaeon
TTTAACTGCAAATTATTTTCCAATTGCTGTCCTAATGGATATCAATGTGAAGATGAAAAATGCAAAAAAGTTAATGAAACTTCTTGCCAGGATTATTTAACCAAAGAAAAATGCGTAAATTTTAATCCGGCAACAGCTTTTTATGATGTTGAATTGAAAATAAGAGAGAACTTTTGTTCAGAAACCGGCAGTTTATATCAGGAAGGAAATGAGTGGTGCGAAAATTCTGTTAATTGTGAATGTTATTGGAATGAAACTATAAACGGGTGTAGGAGCAAGTGGGAAGAAACAAAACACTGCTGGAATGGAGAAGATGTTAATATTACAATTGAAGAGTGTATTTATTCCGACGAAACAAGATTTGAATCAGATCAAGAAGGCTGTTACAAAATAAGCTGGGATGCTGTTTGGACAGGAAGTGATGACAGTATATGGAAGTCTGATTGTAAAGGTGGGGAAGAAGAGATTTGCATTGCAAAACTTGTATTCTTCACTTTAACCAGTTTAATTTTATCAATTTTGATTATTACTTTAATCTATTTTTTAATACATAAAAAGAAGTTGCAATAAAAATGAATATCAAGAGAGAGTTAATGTTAGGAATATTAATATTATTAATCTCTGGCATAGTCACAGCTTCGGTAGAGCTGAATGATTCATATTTGGCATTAGATTATGGTCCTAACGAAAACATTACTGGATGGATTAATTTGTCTGTGATAAATGAACTTTCCACTGAAAAATTAAAAACTAATTTTGGTGATGAGATAAGCATCTTAGAGTTAGCTGAAAAGAATGGATTAGACATAACATGCAGTCCTACTAATTGTAAAGATGCTTACCAGATTAATGAAGAAGTTTCTGATTTTTATTTGCAGGGAGGAGGAATAAACGTTTTGGGTTTGAAAATTGAAGGAGAAATAGAATCAATAGACTTGTTAGAATTTAAAATTTCCAGTTCTACTCCGGACTCATGTGTAAACCCTTTACAATTAGATTTAACTGAAGACGGAAAAATAAACTGGTATTCAACAAATAAAAGTTCAGATTTCACTTGCAGTAAAGATTATGGATGTTATAATGAATTTGAAAATACTCAGGAATTCAATATTGTTAAAAAACCTTATTGCGAGAAAATTTATCTGGAAAATCAGCCTCATTTCGAAGTTGGAGCCTGGGTTAAGAAAGGCTCTAAAGAATGGGATGAACATTTATTAAAAATGAGGATTTATGGATTAGATGGTTATGCTGAAAAAGAATGCTATTTACCTGAACCTCCTGAAGAAGGAGGGGAAATAAGCTGTGTTATGGATTTCTTTGTTGCAAAGCCTCAGGATTACTATGTCTGCATTTTAGCTGAAGAACAAACAGATTATAAAATTAAAGCTGAATCTGTTAATCCTTGCGGTTTTTTTGATGTCTTTTATGGAAATTACACTCATGACTATCATATTTTTGCTAAGGGAGGCAGATATGGCAGTGTGGGAGAAGTTATTTTTAATCAAAATATCTTTTATGACTTTAATGGAGGAAATTTAGACAGCTATCTTAATGCTTATGTATCTCATGAATTTGGAGGAGAGTGTTCTGGGGAGTGTGTTATTCCTGTTAAATTTTTTTCAGGCATTTCACAGAATGTAAATTTAGATAATGTTCAATTAGATTATACCATTGCAGGAGGAAGCTTAACTTCAGATAAATTTTATAATTTAACAGAAAGTCCTTCCAAATTAAGTTTTGATTTTCAGAAAATAGATTTGGGAAAGGCAGGATTTAAATCTCCTTCGGGTTATGGAAACCACTCCTTAAAAATATATTTCAAAGATGAACTTTTACTTGAAAGAACAATTAATATAATTAAAAAACCCATTATAGAGGATATTCAGCCAAAGGTTGCTCAAGCTCAGGTTGAAGCAGAATTTTCAGCTAAAATCTTCACTCCAAAAAATGCAAGCATTACAAGTTACAGATGGGACTTTGGAGACGGTTCTGCAGTTCAGACTCAGGAGAATAAAGCTGGACATACTTACAAAGAAATTGGAACTTATACTCTAACCCTAGTTATTCAGGATGAAACTGGATTTACAGATGAAAAATCATTTAAAATACTTGTCGGAAGTCCTGAAAATATTGCTAATCTGACTATAAATCAAAGAAGAGAACAATTAGAACAAGCTAAACAAGAATTATCCAAATTAGAATCCTGGCAAAGCAATTTAATCATTCCGCTATTAAATGAAAGTGATATCGACTCAAAACTAAAAAGTCTGGAAAGAAAATATCTTTCAGCTACTTCTCAGGAAGATTATGTAAAAATCATGTCTGAATTAAACGAGATACAAGTTCCAGAATCTATAATTTTTGGAAAAACCTCCAGAATCCCTTTTGTTGCATTATTTTCTAATGTTAATCCAGAGATTTTAAAAGAACTTGGAGCAGGAAGTTACAAACCAGGAAATTATGATGAATCGGTTAAAGCATGGTTTATTGAAAATGCAGATGCGGTGATGAATGCTCAGACATTATTCTTTAATTATGATAACGAACCTCAACCCATGATAACTTTCTTTAAATTATTTGTTAATCCAAAACAAAAAATAAGTGAATCCTATCTAGTTATAAATGAACAAGACTTGCATTTTAAAGAAAATTATGGGCAGAAAAAAATTGATGGTGTTACAGCCATCATATTTACGGATTTAGTGAATAAAAATTTAGAATTCGGAATATATGGTTATACTCCTTTAAATGAAATTGAAGCATACCTGTCTCCTGAATTTAATGAATTAATTGACCCGATATCGCCCTGTAATTTTAATGGTGTGTGCGAAAAATCATTAGGAGAAACCACTAAAAATTGCAGAAGTGATTGTAAACCAATGGGGAGAACAATATTTTTCTTGTTATTAGTGTTGATATCAGGATTCGCAGCTTATATTTTCTTACAAGAATGGTATAAGAAAAATTATGAAAAAAAATTATTTTCTAATAAAAAAGAATTAGCAAAATTATTAAATTTTATTGGAAGAGAATTTGAATCTGGGAAAAAAGAAGAAGAGATAATTGAAAAATTAAAAAAAACAGGATGGAATTCCGAACAAATTTCATTTGCAATGAAAAAATATAAAGGAGAAAGAACAGGCATGTGGGAAATCCCAATATTTAAGTTCTGGGAAAAGAAAAAAGCAAAAAAAGATGCTGATAAAGTTCCTCCTCAAAAATATGCCCCAAAAAGTCCTTTCAAAGATGTTTTGGAAAAAGCTGAAAAGAAAACCCGGTTTAATCAGACTGAACAAAAACCAGAAAAAACAAAAACTGAAGAAAATTATCAAAATAAAACCTTGGGTTTTAAATCAAGTTTTAAACCATTAAAAAAATTTAAAGACGAGGAGGAATCATAAAGATTATAAAGGAAAGAGTTAATAAAATATCATGGTAATAAGAATAATAAGAAATTTTGCAAAAAGGGTGTTTAGCAACATTTTTGGAGTTAAAAAAGAACTAAGCATTGGTTTTTATGGGCCGCCAAATGCCGGAAAGACTTCTTTGGCAAATATGATTTGTAAAGACTGGACTGGAGAAGAAATTGGTTCGGTTAGCAAAGTTCCGCATGAAACCAGAAATGTTCAATTTAAAGAAAAAGTTGAAATTGAATATAAAGGAAAAAAGATGACATTTAAACTTGTGGACACCCCAGGAATTGCTACTCAAATAGATTATGAAGATTTTATGAAATTTGGAATTAAGAAAAAAGATGCCCAGAAAAGAGCCAAAGAAGCCACTCAAGGAGTTATAGATGCTATTAAATGGTTAGAAGATATGGAAGCTGTTGTAGTTGTGTTAGATTCTACAAAAAATCCTTATTCACAGGTTAATATCACAATTATAGGAAATTTAGTAGCAAGGAAAATCCCAGTGTTAATAGTTGCAAATAAAACTGATTTAAAAAAATCAGATATCAAAAAAATTGAAGCTGCTTTTCCAGAATATGACGTAGTTCCTATTTCAGCAAAATATGGAGATAATATGGAAGAGTTTTATGAAAGTTTGTTTAATTTAGCAAAAAAAACATAAAAGAGGATAAAAATGGCAAAGAAAATCAAGGATTTGAGTATACAATTTGTTCCATTCGTGGAAGTAGAGAATCTAAGTCCTGGCGAAAGAGTGAAAAAGCTGTTAGATACAATTCTCGACAATAAGATAGTTATATTGCAGGGAAAATTAGCTTTTGAAGAAGAAGCTAGATTGATTGAAGATACTATGGCAATGGTGGGGCATGTCAAGGGATTTAAAGGCGTGGAATTAGCAGTTGTAGAACCTGATAAAACTGAAATCCCTTTTGTGAGCAAGCTAAGACATAGTATTGCTAATTTTTTAGTTAAAAATCAGGATGTATTGACAATTATAGGACCTGCATCTGTAGTTAAGGAAATCAAAAGAGATCCTAAAAAAATTGAAGTTTTGTTTAAAAAATAAAAAAACTAAATTTAAATAGTTTATTTTATATGTAAGATTATGAAAAAAATAGATAAATTAATTATTTTAATTTTGGCAGTTTTAGGAGTTTTATTTTTCTTATATGGTTTAAATTCAAACACAGCTTTTGTTATTGCTGTTTCAAACACCGCTTTAAAAGTTGCTGATTTTGGAACCTCTTTTTGGATGATTATTGCTATTTTATTAGTAATATTGCTGTTTTTATTAAGATACAGGAACACTGAAAAAAGCGTTAAAGTTGAAAAATACCAATAAAAACATATTTATACTTCTATTTTTTTGATTATATATGTCAGAATCGCTTCAGGAGATTAATAGATAGTAGATATTAATAAATAATAAATAAAGAATAAATAACAAATAAAATATGTATATCATAAAATGCCTGATGTCATTCCATGATATTAATAAAGAATAAATAAAGAATAAATAAAATATGTATATCATAAAATGCCACACCAATGTGTTCATTGCGGGAAATTAATTGAAGATGCCAGTCAGGAATTATTAAAGGGCTGTGGTAGTTGTGGGAGCCATTTTTTCTTTTATATTAGGAAAGACCAGGTAGATAATTTAAAAGAAAATAAAGTTGAATTGCTAAATAAAGAAGATAAAGAGCAAATAGAAAAAGATGTCAGGGAAATTATTGGTGTTGAAGAAGAAAAGCCTGTTGTTTTAGATTTAGAATCTGTTAAAGTAATAGAACCTGGAAAATTCATTATTGACGTTGTCAGCTTGTTCAGAAAAGAAAAACCTTTAATTTACAAATTAGAGGAAGGAAAATATGTAATTGATATTGCTTCTACATTACAGAAATTTAAAGACAAGAAAAAATGAAAAAATTACTTGAAAAAGAAATTAAAAAAATCAGGCCTGATTCTGAAACTTTAAATAAAATAACTAAAAATACAAATTTGTTTATTGAAAAATTAAGAAAAAATATTAAGAAAAATAAAATTAAAGCTGAGGTATTTTTAGGAGGAAGCTTTGCTAAAAAAACTCTGATAAAAAAAGATAAATATGATGTTGATGTTTACATAATATTTAAAAAAAATCCTGATGCTGATAAAGTTGAGAAAATTCTGAAAAATTTTAAGATAAAAAGAATTCATGGTTCCAGAGATTATTTTGAAGTGCTGTTTAACAAAACTTATTTTGAAGTTATTCCGATTTTGAAGATTGTCAATCCTGAAGAAGCTGAAAATATAACAGATTTGAGCCCTTTTCATGTTTATTATGTTAAGAAGAAAATAGAAAAAAACCCTAAATTAGAAAATGAAATTTTATTGGCAAAGCAATTTTGTTATGCAAATGATGTTTATGGAGCTGAATCATACATACATGGTTTTTCAGGATATGCTCTGGAATTGCTAATTATTTATTACAGAAGTTTTGAAAGATTTTTAAAAGAATTAATTAAAAAAGATAAAATTGTTATTGATTCGGAAAAACATTATTCAGGTAAAAAGAAAATACTGAATGAACTAAACCCTGACAAATTAGATTCTCCGATAGTTTTAATTGACCCCACTTATAAACACAGAAATGCATTAGCTTCTTTATCTGAACAAACTTTTGACAAATTTAAGCAAGTGGTTAAAGAATTTTTAAAAAACCCTTCACATAAACTATTTGAAAAACAGGAGATTAATGAAAAAAATTACACTTTAATTTTTGAAGTTAAAACTAATCGACAAGAAGGAGATATAGCAGGTTCTAAGCTTAAGAAATTTTTCAGATTATTTACAAATAAATTGAAGAAAAATTTTGACATAAAAGATAAAGAATTTTGTTATAATGATAAAAAAACAGGGAAATTTTATTATAAACTTAAGAAAAAGAAAAACATAATTATAGAAGGGCCTCCAATTAATCTAGTTGACAATGTTAAAAAATTCAAAAAGCAGCACAAAAATTGCTATATAAAAAATCATACTGTATATGCAAAAGAAAAACCATTAAATAAAAAAGAATTTATTAAACAGTTTAAGAAAAATAATAAAACAAGAATGAAAGAAATGGGCATTACAAGTTTGAAACTAAAGAAATAATTATTAACTAGGGCTATATGATTTATCTTACTGGTTGATTAGGTAAATCAATTAAAAGAGCATCTAAATCTTTTCTTTTTCAGCTTCTTCTCTTTTATGCTCTTCTGTTCCTTGTGATAATTCTTCTGCCTGATTTGTTAAATCAGTTGCTAATCTTGTTCTTATATATTTCAGTGTTTGGTCTGGCTCTTCTTGATTAGGAATATAATTTGTTATTTTCACTTCCCATTACTATAAACCATGTTAAACATAGATAATAAAGAACCTACGAAAAATTGAGAATTAATCCATATACCTATGTCCTGGCTTTCATTTTGATTAGAAGATAACATAAATAAAATTTGTTTGTTGTCAGAAATAAAAAATCTGCCATTAATATCTAACCTTTTTGGCTTAATATTGAATTTTTTAGCTGTTTTTTTTATTTTATTTTCATCGCCTGACAAAACAATTTTCATTTTTATTCCGTTTTTTTCTAATCTTTCAAATAATGGTGAAAAGATTCTTGATTTGTTTTCCAAATCATCTACATGAGTGCATATAACAACTGATTTTTCTGCATTTTCCAGCATTTCTCTGACATGGGAGAATATATTGTTTTTACCTTTAACAGCTCCAGAAACTTCATCCTGTTTAACTGGATTAAAACTCTGATTATATAATTCAGTCAGTTCATCATATTCAGTTGTATCTTTTAAGCTTGCCAATTGATTAACTCTGTCTTTAGCATCAATCATAGTTTTATTTTTCAATTTTTCAATTACTAAAGTAGGTTTTACTGCCATGTATCTAACTGGTTTTCCAATTTTAGCTATTGCATATCCTCTCTTTTCTAGTGATTCTAAAACATCATATGTTCTTGATCTTGGCACACCAGACATCTCAGCTACTTCGCCAGCTGAAGCAATTCCCTTAGAAATTAGTGCTAGCCAGACTTTAGTTTCATAAATATTCAAATCAAAATATCCTCTTACTTTCTTGACTAATTCTTGATTTATCATTATTTTGACTCTCCTTGTTCATTTACATGTTTAACCGGAGTAGCTATAGCCTCTCTTCCAGTTGAGGTATAATTTATAAGTAATTCTGCTCCTAAGTTTGCAGCTTCTAATCTTAAATCTCTGTCACTTCCTCTAAGAAATTTTTCAGGATTCCCTGTATTAACATATTCTAGTTGAGCATCTAACTGATTTGCAACTTCTTCTAGTCCTCCTTGATATGTTTCTATTCCTGGGATAATTTCGTTTTCTTTTTCTACTTGTTCTTTCCTGTTTCTTGCTCTAAAATCTATTTGCCTTTGATTAAATAATTGAGTTAAATTTCTTCTTTTCTTTCGTTTAGGCATCTTACTATATACAACATATCCAGAAATCATTCCGCTTATTGCTCCGAAAAAAGGCATAGATACCGAAAGAGCATCAATTAAATTTGTATCTGCTCCTAATTCTCCTCCTGCAAATGCATAGGTTCCTCCAAGTAATAATCCAATTGTCAATCCTCCCATTCCTCCTACCATTAGATCTATAGAAGGAGTAAAATAGTTAGATCCAAATGTATGTTCTTCCAAAACATCATAATTTTCTGCATTATAAACACTCATATGTAAATTTCTTTTTGAGAGTATGAAGCTTTTTTCATTGGTGTGTCCTAGAACATAAACTTTATCTCCTTCTCTTCTTACTACATCTAAAGTTTCGAATGCAGTTTTGGGAACTTCTTGTGTTTGACTGTCCATTGTATTAAATGTTTATTTTTACTACTACAAAAAGAAAAAAAGAGTTTATAAATCTTTCTATTTTGTTGTCACTAAGTAATTAATACAATAGAGAAATGTTTAAATAGTATCACTATTAAGTTAATACATGGATAATTTAGAGAAACTATTGTTTATATGTGTTTTGGCAATAACCTTTTTAACAGGTTTATTAAGCAGTTATGCTTTGAATTCTGCATATATCAACACTGAAAAACCATTTTTAATTGGTTTTGGCAACAACAAAGAACAGCCAGGAAACTGGGTTTTAAATGAAAATATAGAAATTTATCATGATAAAGTTATTTTGTATGTGAATGAGGTATCAGCTACTAAATATGCTGCTACTGGCTCAATGTTGCCCACATTAGGAGAAAATGCAACTGGATTAAGGATTAAACCTGCATCACCAGAACAAATCCAGATTGGTGACATAATAAGTTTTGAACAAGATGATAAAGTAATAGTGCATAGAGTTATTGCAAAAGGGCAAGATTTAAAGGGTTATTATTTTATAACAAAAGGAGACAATAATCAGGAAACTGATGGTAAAATTTACTGGGAACAAGTAAGATATGTTACTATCGGATTGATATATTAAAATGACTGGATTTATACAAGATAGAAATGAATTAAGATATAATGAAGAGATGTATAAAAATACCTGGGTGAGATTATATACCCCTAGCTCTGCATTTATAGGATATGTTTCTGAGATAGACGAGTTTCATTTTTGGTTAGTTCCTGCTTTAGTTCAAGAAAATATTGCTGACAATAATGGTGAAAAAAAGGGAGTGAGGTTATATTTGGAAAAAGAAACTCCTTCGAGGATAAGAAGAATTTTTGTCCAGGGAATTGAACCAGTAAGAGAAGGATATGTAAATGAACTTGTTGAAAAAGTTAATGGCAGTACTATTGCAGGCGGGTTAGAAGATGAAGTTTCTGAAATAGAGTGATAATCCGGTGAATCAAAATTCTCAAAAATATCTGAAAAAAAGGAAAAAATTGCGGCAATCTGATTTCAGTTTAAATAATAATTGTTTAGAAATTTTATTATATATTGGCAATAGAAATGAACAAGGAAAGTTTCCTGAAACAAATGATGTATCTAACACTAAAGGGAAGAGAAACTTACCAAAATATTGCTGAATTCTTAAAATAACAAACCGACTAACATTCCTAAAAATATTCCTGCTGAAATAAAAGGCATGGCAGGATAGAATTTTCCTTTTTTAGACAATGCAAATAATCCTAATAATGCTATTGTTGCAAAAAAGGTTACCATTACTGCTGGTATGAATCCACGAGACAATAAAATAACTCCTGCTGCTAGTATAGGAAAAACAACATCCCCGCCTCCTAAAATTGCCAGATTAACTTTCACCTTTGGGTTTTTACCTTTTCCTGTTTTCTTTTTTATATCTCTTGCTTTTTTCAGCTTAACTCTGTCTTTTTTAGCAACATAAGGAACAAAAAATCCTGTGAAAAATTTCAATTCATTAATCTGAAATTTAGCCATCTTCTGCATAAAACCTGCATGCCAAACAGCATAGATATCATATATTGAAATTAAAACTAGCAAAATAATAACTGTAAAAACATCTAATATGCCAACTAAAACAGCTGCAACTCCTGGATAAATCATCAATTCAGTTATATTGTGAACTATTAAATTCTGCCTGAAAATTTTGTAAATTGCCAAAGGAATGGCAAATATTATTCCGATAATTGAAGCAGTAGTAAATGAAATTCCTAAAAAATTAATTTCCTGAGAAGGTATATTCAAAATTAAAAATACTGCATTAACAAACAATGCAATAGCAACAATTACAACAATAAAAAACCACAATCTTATGAAATTATTAGCTTTTAATGTCATTAGCAAGAATACCAAACCAATAGCAATAACCATGGCAATGATAATGCTTGGTAATGCTTCTCTAGGAGAAACTTCTTCAGGAGGTTCCATGCCATAAGGCAGATTAGGTTTTGCAGTTATGTTTTCATATTGTTGGGTTGTTTCATTAAAGATAGTTTTTTCAACAGGTTTATTATAAGCATAAATAACTCCCAAACCAATAAACTGAGTTATAACAAACATGCTTATCAAGATAATTGTTATGATTACATTATGTTTCATTGTGATTAACTCTTTTTTATTAAGAGAAAATATAAGTTTTTAAAGTTATTTAAATGATTTATCTAATCCTTAAAGTTTCTAAATTTCTCGGAACTATTGTTTCAATTCTGTTCAGCTTATAAATTGTAGAAGCTAAATCAAGGCATTTTGAAGCTTCACCATGATTTATAATAACTTTCTTAGGTTTTGGGTTTGCTCTGTTAATAAATGCTAATAACTGGTTTCTCCCTGAGTGGGCTGACAAACCTGCAATAGTTGCAACTTCCATATTTATTCTGACATCTTCTTCTTTTCCGTCCACAACCATCTTTGTTTCTTTCAGTCCCTCCTGTACTTGCCTTCCTAATGAACCAACACCCTGATAACAAACAAAACATATTGAATTTTTCTTGTTAGAGGCAAATTCTCTGAAATACTCGACTGAAGCTCCCCCTACTAACATTCCTGAAGTAGCTAAAACAACACAAGGGCTGCCTTCCATTACTTTTTTCCTTTCTCTTGGAGAACCAACCCTATTGAATATATCAGAAACAAAAGGATTTTTATCCTGAAATATTAATGAACGGACATGTGATGATAAAAAATCAGGGTATGCAGTATGAATAGCATTAATATCCCAAATCATACCATCAATATAAACAGGAATTTTAGGAAGTGCTCCCTGCTTAATTGCATCTTCAATTATCAGCATTGTTTCCTGTGCTCTTCCAAGTCCTAATTCTGGAATCAGGATTTTTCCTTTCCTGTCAATTGTTTTTTTAATCTGCTCTATTAACTGATTTTCAGAATCTTTTCTTGAAGGCAAAACATCTCTTTTGCTGCCATAAGTAGCTTCAGTAATCATTGTTTCCAGTCTTGGAAAGTTTGTAACTGCAGCATCTAACAATCTTGTTTTTCCGAATTTTAAATCTCCGGTATATAACAAATTATGCAGTCCATTTCCAATATTAATGTGAACCATTGCAGAACCTAAAGCATGCCCTGAATTGTAAAATGTAATTCTTACATCCGGAGTTATATCTGTAACTTCATTATAATCTAGGCAAACACTATGCTTAACCATTTCTTTAACATCTGATGAGCCAAACAATGGTGCTGAAGCTTGTTTATATGCAACTCCAATAAAATCTAAAGCTAATAAGGATGATAAATCTCTGGTTGGAGGAGTCATATAACAAGGTCCTTTAAAACCCATCTTATACAGATAAGGTAACAAGCCTGAGTGGTCAAGATGAGCATGAGAAATTATTACAGCATCAATCTCTTTAATATTTGCTTCAGGAACATCCAAATAGGGGAATTTCTCGCTATTTGAAGCAGCAATATCGATACCGCAATCAATGAGGATTTTTGATTCAGGAGTCTGCAATAATAATGTTGACCTGCCAACTTGTCTTCCTCCTCCAAGGAAAGTCAATCTAACCCATTCATCAACTTTTTCTGGGCTCCACTCTTTGTAAATTCTTCTTCCTATAGAATTCAAAAATTTTCTTCTGTATGTATTATTCTGATACAAAACTTCCCTGATATTTTCTGTAATCTTGCTTTCAATTATCGGGCTTCTCTGGACATTTGGTAGCCATAATATTTTGTTTTTAACTTCTTTTAAATTAGAACCGCTTTTCCCAATTACCATTCCAGGCTTTCTGGCTTCAATAACTACTATGCTTCTCTGGACATCAAAAATAATCTTAGTTATTCCTGCTTCTTCAGGAATTATTTCTTTAATCATTTTTTCAGCATCTTCCTGGCTAGTCAATATCTTAGAATCAGATCTTAATTCAATTCTTTTCTTTATTTTGTCAACTATCTTTTTTATTTCTGGCTCTCCATTTCTGAAGAAATTTGCATCCTCTGTATAAAGAACAATATTTGCTCCTTCAAAACATGCATCAGAAATAATGTTTTTAGGTAATTCTTCCAAAATGCTCTTTAAAATATCTGTCATTTTTTCTTATTTTCTTAGTTTAATAGAATATCAAAAAATTCCTTTGTGTTACCACATTTTTCAAGTTGTGGTTTGCTGGAATTTTAGGATGTTCAGAAACCCCCACATTCCTAAGCGTGTGATTTTCGTAATTTATTCTGACATAATTATTTTTCTTCTTTAAAGGAATTTTCAATTTTCTGCTTAACTTCATGGTTAATTCCGTCTTTTGTTATTGTAAACACATCCAATCCAAATCCTGAACCTATATCTCTCTGAGTTGAAGCTTTTATAGCTTCAATTGCAATCTCTTTTCCTTCCTCAATTGTCATATCTTTTTTATACCTTCTTTCTAATAGCCCTAATATATAAGGCATTCCACTTGAAAAATTTGCATCATAATCCTCGACTTTAGTTACTGAACCTGCGGGTTCAATCGAATATAACTCAACAGAATCATCTTCATTAAATCCTGAAACTAAAATGCCTGCTATAAACGGAATTGTTGAAAATTGCCTTATATTATTATAAGCTATGGTTCCGATTAAATTAGCTCCTTCTTTTACTGTTGGTCTTACTTTGCTTCTTAATTGTTTTAGTTTTAACTGGGCACGAGTAATTTTTTTCATCATCTCTATATCTGAAGCTGTCCCAGTTCCTGAATAAACTAAATAATCATTTATCTTAATTGTTTTCTGGACATTTTTATTCAATGCTATATTCCCTGCTGTTGATTGCCTGTCTGAAGCCATAACTACCCCATCTTTGCAAACAATTCCTAAAATACTTGTTCCTGTTTTCAAAACATTATTTTTTATTTGTTCATCCATTTTCCATATATTTTTTAGAATACATCTAATAATCATTAGAATTTATAATTTATAAGAGAGGTAAGCATTTATAAATGTTGCGATTCGAGGTTCTGTATAATTAAAAGGTGATAGCTTTTAACTATATTGTGATTCCCTCTAT
>CAZQGH010000002.1:0-71360 GCA_964592915.1 Candidatus Woesearchaeota archaeon
TCTTTTTTGGTATTTAATAAATAAGAGGTGGTCCTTTTATAATAAACTTTCTACAAGACCCTGAAAACGATTAAGTTTTTATACTTCTTTATAATATGTATAATATGGTAAAAAAGGTGGTTTTACTTAGCTGTACGTTTATTTTTATTATCCTGTTATTAGCAAGTATATTCTACTTAGTTTTTTCAACTTCTCAATTAAATAAAATCAGCGGAAAAAGCGTTGTTGGAAATGTTTTGTTAGTAATTGAAGGAGAAAACTTAGAGATTACAATAGATTCTCCGGAAAATATAACTTATAATTTTTCTATTGGTGATGATTATTTAATTGATTTGAATGTTTCAGCAAACATGGATGTTGAATCATGGAGTTTTGATTTGTATGATTTAAAACATGAAGAAAAAGTTAATGACTCAGTTTCATTTACTCCAAATGAAACTGTCGGATTTGTAAGATGGCAGAACAAATTAGTTGTAAAAGCGCATACAGCTGGAGGCACTTATCAGGCAAACAAAACAAGATATTTTTATGTTTATGTTCCAAACTCAGCTCCAATTATAGAAGGACTTGAAGATAACATATATATCTGCGAAAATGAGTATCTTTCATATTATTTTAATATTACTGATGAAGATGAAGATGTTTTGGAAGTCGGGGTTATCCCGGTAAATCCGTTTTATGTAGCTCCTGTTTTTACAGTTGGTGCAAGAAAAACAATTGTTGAAATTTTTTCAGGAACATTAAATAAAGAAGATACAGGAGTTTATCAGGAATATGTTTATGCTTCAGATGGAGAATATGCAGATTCAAAAACGATTAATATTGATGTAATTGAGATTAATAATGCTCCTGAACTAGAAGATTTAGGAGTTCAGACTATATATAGTCAGGGAGATAACAGAACATTTTATCATCAAGTTTCAGTATCAGATGTGGAAGATGGAAATGAAAATTCAGGAAATTTAAGCTTTAATATTACTTTTCTAGATTCAGATAGATTATTTAATATTTCTAATACCGGAGTGATGAATTTTACTGCAAGTGAAGAAGATATTGGGGTTTACAATATAAAAGTATGTGTTTCTGACAAAGCTCTGGAAAATCCTCATCAAAACATAAGTTTATGCGGTTCTGGAAATAATAAAAGTGATTGCGATGAGTTTAGTCTGACAATTACAGATGAAAACAGGCCTCCGACAATAACTGCTTATTCTCCTGAAGATTTAATTTTAAATGTTTCAGGAACTGAACAATTATATTTCAACATAACTAAGTATGACCCTGACGGAACAATTCCTGATGCATATTGGTATGTTGGTTCATTATCAGAGCAAGGAACACTTAAGCAGTATGATTCCGGAAGTGATTTTGATGAGTTTACATACGCCTTCAGATGCGGGGTTTCAGGAAATTTCAGAATAGAGGCTGAAATTACTGATGGATTAGAAAATGATTCTGTTCAGTGGAATGCAAGTGTTGAGTATGTTGAATGCCCTGTAACTTCTGCTCCTGGTTCAGCAGGGGGTTCAGCAGGAAAAGTTGTGAAATGTGAAGAAAAATGGACTTGCGGAATCTGGGGAGTTTGCCAAAATACTGAGAAATTTTTGCAATCAGGATTATTGTCAGGAGATGATTACAGAGAAATAAAAAGTGTATGCGAGGAAAATGAATGGGGAGAAGAATTATGCGGCTTGCAATTTAGAAATTGCTTTGATGATAACAGTTGCAATACTTCATTTTCCGAACCAGAAAATTTAAGAGCTTGTTTATATGTGGAAAAACCTGATTGCAATGACGGAGTGAAAAACTGTCATAGTGGTTCTTGTGAAGTATTAATTGATTGCGGAGGCCCTTGCGATGATTGTCCAACTTGTTCAGATGGAATACAAAATCAGGGAGAGGAGGGAATAGATTGCGGAGGCCCGTGCCCTTTTAAATGTAAAATAGAGATTCCTAAACCTTCAGTTAAAACTCAAAATTATTTGTTAATGATAGTATTAGGATTATTTTCAACAGCTTTAATAGTTAAATTAGTAAGTCTGATAAAAATTAGGAAGGAGTTAGTTAAATATAAAGGAATATGAGACAAAAAGAGGCAATTTTTATATTCGTAATTTTAGTTTTATTAATGCAAGTTATAGCTTTAAACAGTTATACAGAAAATGATTTAACACTATTAATTTATGATGATACTGATGAAGGAGGCACTTATGTCAGAAATAATGTAATAAACTTTTATTCAAATTTTACAAATACCACCGGAATAATCTCTGATGGCAACTGCACAATAAACTTCCAGGATTATAATGAAGTTTATGGTGATTGGCAAAACATGACATTTGATTTGACAAAAAACCAGTTCCAGTATAACCTGTCTTTTGATTATAAAGGAACTTTTAATTTTGAAATTAACTGCACAAATCACTCAATTTCTATAAATGTGACTGATAGTTTTACTATTTCAAACAAAGCACCAGAAATTGATTTGGATGTTGATAACATTTATATAAACTGGGATGGGGATGCTAATCTTAAACAATCTTATGTTTGTTCTGAGGATTTGCTATGCACTTATAATTTTTCAGCAAATATTACAGATGAAGTAAATGATGTTTTAACATATACTAATGAATCTGTAAACACAACATTGACTAATTTTGCATTAAATCAGACAACTGGTATTTTGGAAATTAATATTACTAATAGTTCAGATACTGGTTTAAAAGAAATTAGGTTGAAAGTTACTGATGATGCTGCAGCAAATGATGAAGGTATTTTAAAAGTAAACATACAGGAAGTAAATGACGCTCCTGATTTGTCAAATGTAGAAAATCAGACATTCAACATGTCTGAATTTTTTTCATATTTTGTAAACATTACAGATGAGGAGAATAATGTTCCTTTTAATTTAAGTATAAGTTTTATTAACTGTTCAACAGCTGAATGGTCTTCCCGTAACAATACTAATTGTTCATTATTTGATGAAACTGAATATGAATTTAATGAAACTACTGGTTTATTGAATATAAGTTTTTTACCCTTAAGAGATGATGTGGGAGATTATATAATTAATTTTTCAGTTCAAGACACAAATAATCTAGTAACTCCTTATAATGCTTCTGCAAGCAAAATAATTAATTTTTCAGTTCAAAATGTAAATACAAATCCTTATTTTACTTATTTATGCGATAATGAGAGAAATGCCACAGAAGATGATGAATTTTATTGCTATATTAATGTTACAGATATAGATGAAACAAGAAATATAACCTATACTTCAAATTATTCATGGTTTTTGCATAATAATGTTTCATCACATAATGCTTCAACAGATTATAACTCTTCAGTCATGCTGAATTTCACTTTATCTGATTTACAAGTTGGGAACTGGAGCATTAATGTTTCAGTAAAAGATAACGGAAATCCTGTTAAGGGAAATTCAAGTGTGGTGTGGTTTTATGTTGCAAATATCAATGATTCTGTTTCATTATCATTTGTAAATAATTTTTCAGCATATACTGGAAATTCTTATACAATAAGGGTGAATGCTAGTGATGATGACTTGCTGATTATTGACAAATCAGAGTATGATGAGAATCTAACTTTTTATGTAAATGTCAGCTGGGTTAATCTTACTTATAGCAGTCCTGAAAACAGCAGAGTGGATGTGGATTTAGGTTTTACAGCAACAACTGAATTGATTGGAGAGCATTTTGTAAATTTAAGTGTTTATGACAATAATAATTATTCTTTTGTTTCCCAGGTGTTTTTGATTAACATATCAGGAAACAATGTTCCGTACTGGAACAATTTAAATGACACATATAATCTAACTGAAAATGCATTATTTTCATTAAACTTAAGCGAGTATGTTGTTGATTTAGATTCAGATGATTTAACTTTTTCTTCATTAAAATTAGATACATTTTCTTCCTTTAGTTTAACTGCAGATAAGATTGAGTTTACTCCTGATGATGAAGATGTTGGGTTGCATGAAGTATGGTTAAATGTTACTGACTCAAAAACTCCGAATGCAACACTAGTAAACTTTTCAGTTCAAAATGTAAATGATATTCCGTATATTGAACCTACATTAGTTGTTGTTAATGCAACTTCTGATTCAGATTCAAATGTAAATACAAGCGAGGATAATCAAACTGAAATAACTTTGTGGATTCAGGACAATGACTTTAAAATTCCTTTGACTCAAAAATCATACTATAATGAAAGTTTAACTTTAAATCTGACAATTGAAGGCCCAAATTCCGATTTATTTGAATTTGAAAGAGATTATGATTTCCCCTTACCAAACAAAAATAAAACAAAGTATGTAGCTATTTTCACATCAAATAAATCAGATTTAGGATTTTATAATGTAACTATTAATGTGACTGATTTGAATAATGCAAGTGACGCATTTACATTTGTTTTAGGAGTTTTTGCTATAAATCATGCTCCAATTTTAGATTTTTTGCAAAATCAAACCTCAACAATCAATAGAAATTTTTATTACAGAATAAATTCAACTGATTTGGAAGAAGGAAATAGTAATGAAACTGGAAATACTAATCTTACTTTTGATTATTCATTTTTATATGGAGACAGCTTTTTCAATACAAGTGTTTTTAATGCGACAACAGGAGAAATTAATATTACTTTTAATTCAAGCCAGGAGGGATTGTTTCATATTAATATAAGTGTGAATGATTCAGATAATTATATTGATTCGGATACATTCTGGATGCATGTTTATGGAAATCCTGTTATAACATATCCTGATGGAATAAGCAATTTGTCAGAAGCTTTAACTGCAAATCTGACTTTTCAGGCAAATCATTCATTATTAGATAATCTTACTTTTGAAATTTATTTAGATGGAGAATTGAGATATAATACAAGTTATTACGGAGATAATACTAATCTAACATGGCAATATACTCCAAATTATACTGAAGAAACTTTTAATAATTCAAGGAATTTAAACTTAAAAGTTTTAAATCCGGTTTATAATGAATTAAATACCTCTGCAGCATGGAATATTTCAATTAATCATACTAACTACCCTATGAATTTTTCAGGATATATCGGGGATAAGCAGTCAACATATAATAGTGATATTACGATTTATTTAAGTAATCATTTCACAGATATTGACAATTCCGATGTTAATTATAATCAGTCAGTCAGTTTTAGCATTTCAAGTAACACTACCCCTTCATCAATTTCATCGAGTGTTTCTGAGTGGGTATTAACTTTGTCAGCTTCAACAACTACAACTGAATTATTGACAATTGTAGGGAGAGATTTAAATGATTCTGATGATGAATTAACAAATGCCTCAAGCAATGAGTTTGAAGTCCAGTTTACCAGACCCACTACTGTAACAGTCCCGACTTCAGGAGGCGGAGGAAGTTCAAGAACTAAACCGGTTTCATTAAAACTTATATTGCCTGACCCTGTTTCTGCATTTCGAAAAGACAAAGTAGTTTTACCAATAATAGTTCAAAATAACGGGAAAACCAGATTAAAGAGAATAAATTTAACAGCATTTGTCAGTAAAGATATGAAAATCAGAAATGATTTTAAAATTTCATTTGACAAGTCTTATTTTAATGCTTTAGATTCTGGAGATTCTGAAAATGTAACTATGACATTAGATATTGATACTGATGAATTGGGGCAGTTTGAAATAACAATTAACGGGACTGTAGAAGACCCGGAATATACAGACTGGGGAAAATTATATTTGACTGTAAAAGAAACTAATTTAACAGAAGTTTTGGAAAAAATAATATTTACTGAGGAATTAATTGCAGAAAATCCCGAATGCATTGAAATTCAGGAAATTGCAAATGAAGCCAGAGAGTTATATAATAAAGGAGATTCCTTCGGTGCTTTAGAAAAAACAAGAGAAGCAATAGAGTCGTGTAAATATGCAATTTCACAGCAGGCTTTACCATCTCCGAGAATAAAATATACAGATGAAATTTACAAATATGTCACAATAGCAACAATTGCAGGATTTTTATTGGGAATCTTTTATTATTTATATAAAAGAAATAAACTGAAAAAAGTAAAATAAAAAGATTTAATAATGCAAATTGTTATTTATTTAAAATGAAAAAAAGAGGTAGTAAAAAGACAAAAAAAACAGAAAATAAAAAAGTATCTAGTCAGGAAATTAAAAAAATAAGCAGTAAAATTAAGAAAATCAGGGATGAAATTGGAAAAGCAGTAATTGGACAAGAAGAGATTGTCAGCAGCTTAATAAGAGGTTTATTATGTGACGGGCATGTTTTATTGGAGGGAGTTCCGGGAATTGCTAAAACTTTAACTATAAGAGCATTAGCTCAGGCTACAGGATGCAAGTCAAAAAGAATACAGTTTACAGTAGACTTATTGCCTTCAGATATTGTTGGAATAACAACTTATACTCCTAAAAAAGGTTTTGAAATTGAAAAAGGGCCCATATTTGCTAATTTTATTATTGCAGATGAAATAAACAGAAGTCCTCCAAAAACTCAGTCAGCTTTAATTGAAGCTATGCAGGAGAAGCAGGTTACTATTGGGAAAACCACTTTTAGATTGCCTTTGCCATTTTTTGTTATGGCAACTGAAAATCCTTTAGAAACATCAGGGGTTTATACTTTGCCAGAAGCGCAAGTAGACAGATTTTTGTTCAAAGTTCTAATGGGGTATCCGGAAATTGATGAAGAAAGCAAGATTATGGAGCAAAATATGACTTTAAAGAAGTTTGATGATTTTAATTTGAAAGCTGTAACTTCCCCTAAAGAAATTTTAAAAATGCAGGAATTAACTAAAAGAGTCTATTTAAATGATAAAGTAAAGCAGTATATTCTGAAAATTATTGAAATGACCAGAAAAAAGAATTTTGAAAATGGCAAATATATTGAGTATGGAGGTTCACCAAGAGCAAGCATTGGAATTTTTATAGCTAGCAAGGCTCAAGCATTAATTGAAGGAAGAAATTATGTGGTTCCCAAAGATGTAAAAAAAGTTGTGTATGATGTTTTGAGGCATAGAGTCATTTTATCTTATAGAGCTGGTGTTGAAGGAATAACTTCTGACAAGATTATTAAGGAAATTTTAGAGAAAATTAATATTCCTTAGTCTTTTTTGAAAATGGCTAAAAAACAAAGATTAAATATAGATTTAGGTGAGAGAATATCAGAATTTGAAGCATTGATGAAGCATTTTTTGATTCAAAGAATTATTTATAAAATTATTTTTAGAGGCAAGGGGTTGGAATTTGACGGATATAGAGATTTTTCTCCTGAAGATGATGCCATTGATATTGACTGGAAAGCGACTATGAGAGCCAATAAAGTATTAGTTAGAAAATATATTGAAGAAAGAGATTTGAAAATAATGTTTGTAATTGATGTTTCAGATAATATGGTTTTTGGTTCTGCTAAAAAGTTAAAATGTGAAGTTGCTGCTGAATTAGCTGGAACAATGGCTCATTTGATTATCACTTCTGGGGACAGAGTTGGTTTTACATTTTATAATGACGGAGTTTTAGAAACAGTTCAGCCAAAAGGAGGAAAAAACAGGTTTCATTCGTTTGTTTATGAATTAGGAGACCCAAAAAAGTATGGAGGAAATTCAAATTTAACTAAAACACTTGATTTTTTGCTGGATTATCTTGATGAGTCAACTTCAGCTGTAATAATTATTTCTGATTTTATCCATGTTAATAAAGAACTGCATGAAAATCTTAAATTATTCGGGCAAAAATTTGAAACCATGGCAATGATGGTTAAAGACCCTTTAGATATAACTTTCCCAATGATTAATCAGGAGGTTACAATTGAAGATCCAGTTACAAATCAACAAATAATTGTAAATCCTCGTGTTGCTAAGAAAATATATGAAAAAAATGCTTTAGAACAGGAGAGAATGGTTGAAGAAATTTTTAATGATTGCGGAGTAGATTTACTTAAAATTAATACCAGTGAAAAATTTGTCCCTGAATTAGCTGCATATTTGAGAGAAAGAGCTGAAAAGGGCAAGAAAGTAATTCAGAGAGGTGCAATATGAATTTTACATTTGCTCATCCCCAGTATTTATTATTGCTATTATTAGTCCCTCTGGCAATTTTTATTTATTTTGTCTCATTACGAAGTTTCAGAAAAAGAGCTTTAAAATTTGCAAATTTTGAAGCAATTTCGAAAGTTAAAGGGGTGGATATATTATCTAAAAATATTTCAGTTTTTATTTTAAGTTTAATAATCATTATTTTGTTGTCATTAGCTGTGTCAGGTATGGTTATGCATGTGATGATGCAGGGAAGTTCATTTTCATTTGTTTTAGCTTTGGATGTTTCCAGGAGTATGGAAGCAGATGATTTAGCTCCTACTAGGATACAAGCTGCTAAATCCACATGCATCAATTTTGTTGAAACTTCTCCGAGAAACACTGAAATTGGGGTTGTTTCTTTTTCAGGAAATACATATATTGAGCATGATTTGACAACAAATAAAGATGAAGTTGTAAATGCAATAAAGCAAATACAGATAAGTTCAGTTGAAGGAACAGATATTTATGAAGCTGTGATTACCAGCAGTAATTTATTGAAAAATTATGAAGGTAAAGCTATGATTTTATTAAGTGACGGGCAGATAAATGTTCCTAGTTTAGAAGAGGCAATTGAATATGCAAATGAAAATGATATCATAATTAATACTCTTGGGATAGGAACCGAGGAAGGCGGAAAAACATCTTTTGGAGATTCCAGGATAAATGAAGAATCTTTAAAATCATTAGCTTTTAATACTGGGGGAAATTATTTTAAAGCTGAAACTAATCAGGAACTGGAAGATAACTTTAATCAGATGCTGGATTTAACTGAGAAAAAAGTTGCAATTGAATTAGATTTTTATTTTGTTTTTACTTCATTAATTATATTTTTTATAATCTATGTTCTTATCAATACAAAGCATAAATCTTTACCTTGAGTCATAATTAGTATCAATTGCTTTTTCAAACATTTTTATTAATTTAGAAATTTCTTTTTTATCTGGCTTTTCTTTTGCGTAAATTACTTTTTCCATTTCTTTTGAAAATTTGATAAAATCTTTTTTGTTTAATTGTTCAAATTTTTCAGTAATTTCAGAATAATCTAATTTATAATTAAATCCAAATGCTTCTTTAAAAAAATCTTTAGCTGTTTGACTTAAGATATCAATTTTTTCTTTTTGCTTTTTCCTGTTTTTTTTCAATTTGCCAATTTTTTGCATATAAATTTTTTTTAAATTATGCTTTTCTTTATGCAGTTTCTTCTTAGTTTTTCTTTCTATAATTGCCAAAACAACTATAAGTATGATTATGATTATTATTGCTGAATAAATTAATAATGTTAGTGACATTTTTTCTTCTTTTTATATATTAATCAGTCAGGGTATAAAAATTTAACTAACTTATATTATATATTATAATATATATAATATAAAGTATATATTATAGAACTCTATTTTGGTATTATGCCCTTATAAGGCTTGTAAACCTTAAATTTTAGCAGAAACATTTATAAAGCTTATTTAGTTTTATATGATATAAAAGAGCCAAGACCTCTTTTTGAAAAAAAATTAATATCATTTTTATGAGGTATTAGAGAGATTTATCTAAAAAAATGGCTGAAAAAAACTCATATACAGGTAAGGAAATCAAAGTATTGGAAGGTTTAGAAGGAGTCAGACTTAGGCCTGCAATGTATATTGGTTCTACTGGGAAAGAAGGGTTGCATCATTTAGTTTATGAAGTTGTTGATAATTCAGTTGATGAATGCTTAGCTGGAGTGTGCAACAAAATTATTGTAACTATTCATAAAGATAATTCTGTTACTGTTGAAGATAATGGAAGAGGAATTCCTGTAGATATAAACCCTATCCATAAAAAATCAGCTTTGGAATTAGTTACAACTAAGCTGCATGCTGGAGGGAAATTTGACAAAAAATCTTATGCAATTTCTGGGGGATTGCATGGAGTAGGAATCTCTGTTGTAAATGCTTTGTCTAAAGAAATGACAGCTGAAGTAAGAAGAGAAGGCAAAATTTACAAGCAAGAATATAAAAAAGGTGAACCAAAAGGCAAAGTTAAGGAAGTTGGAAAGACAAAAGAAACAGGAACAAAAATCACTTTTATACCTGATGATGATATTTTTACAACTTCTGAATTTGACTTTAACACATTAGCTACAAGATTCAGAGAAATTGCTTTTTTAAATGCAGGATTAAATTTAACTTTGAAAGATGAAAGAAAAGGAAAAAAAGAGGAATTTCATTATGGAGGAGGATTAATTGAATTTGTTAAATGGTTGAACAAGACAAAAGATTCCATACATAATCCTATTTTCTTCAAGAAAAAAGAGGGAGAGACAGTTATGGAAATAGCTATACAGTATAATGCTGGTTATCAGGAAAATATTTTTGGCTTTGTCAACACTATTAATACAGTTGAAGGAGGAACCCATATAACAGGGTTTAAATCTGCCTTAACAAGAGTAATAAATGATTATGCTAAAAGAAACAATATAATAAAAAAAGGAAATTTATCTGGAAATGATGTCAGAGAGGGGTTAACAGCTGTTGTTTCAATAAAAATCCCTGAACCTCAATTTGAAGGACAAACCAAAACAAAATTAGGAAATTCTGAAATTAAGGGAGAAGTAGATTCTGCTGTTACTCAGCATTTATCCGAGTTTTTAGAAGAAAATCCCAAAATAGCTAAAAAAATTGCTGGAAAAGCAGCTGATTCTGCAAGAGCCAGAATGGCAGCTAAGAAAGCTAAAGATTTAGTCAGGAGAAAATCAGCTTTTGGTTTGTCAGGTTTGCCTGGAAAATTAGCTGATTGTTCATCAAAGAAAAAGGAAAAAACTGAATTGTATATAGTTGAGGGAGACAGCGCAGCTGGCTCGAGTAAACAGGCTCGTAATAAAGAGTTTCAGGCTATATTGCCATTAAGAGGTAAAATATTGAATGTTGAGAAAGCTGCTCCTGTAAAAGTTTTGTCAAATAATGAAATTGCAAGTTTGATTACAGCAATCGGAACAGGAATTGGAGATGAATTTGAATTAAAAAAATTAAGATATAACAAGATTATTTTAATGAGTGATGCTGATATTGATGGTCAACATATTAAAACTCTGTTATTGACTTTCTTTTTCAGGTTTATGCCTCAGTTAATTGAAAATGGAAATATCTATGTTGCTGTTCCCCCATTATATAGAGTTAGGAAAAAGAAAGATCATTATGCTTATACTGAAAAGGAATTGGAAAGATTAACTAAAAAGTTATCTAAACCCAAAGTTACTAGATTTAAAGGATTGGGAGAGATGAATCCTTCTCAGTTATGGGAAACAACTATGAATCCTAAATCAAGATTATTAAAAAAAGTTACAATTGATGATGCTGTTGAAACTGACAGAATATTTTCAATATTAATGGGAGATGATGTAGCTCCAAGAAAGCAATTCATAGTAGAAAAAGCTCATGAAGCTTTTGTAGATATATAAAAAATGGCAGAAGAAAATAAAGACGAACAGAAAGAACTTGAAGAACCTCCTAAAGTTATTAAAGAAGCTGTTGAAGAAAAAGGAGTAGAACCAGCTGAAATTACTGAGGAGATGGAGCAGGCATATATAGATTATGCCATGTCAGTTATAGTTGGGAGAGCATTACCAAGTGTAGAAGATGGTTTAAAACCAGTTCACAGAAGAATTCTTTATGCGATGAGTCTTATGGGCTTAAAACCCAATAAGCAGACAAAAAAATCCGCAAGAATTGTAGGAGATGTAATAGGCAGATTACATCCTCACGGAGATTTAGCTGTTTATGATGCTTTGGTGAGAATGGCTCAGGATTTTTCATTAAGATATCCTTTAGTTACTGGGCAAGGCAATTTTGGTTCATTAGATGGAGATTCTGCAGCTGCGTATAGATATACAGAGGCAAAATTAACTCCAGTATCAATGGAATTATTAGAAAATATGAACAAAAATACTGTTAAAATGCTGCCTAATTTTGATGGCTCTTTAAAAGAGCCCGAGGTTTTACCTGGCAAAATTCCTAATTTATTAATAAATGGTTCCTCAGGAATAGCTGTGGGAATGGCAACTAATATCCCCCCTCATAATTTAACTGAAGTATGTGATGCAACAATTAAGTTTATTGAAAAACCGGACATGGATACAAAGCAGTTATTGAGATATATCCAGGGCCCTGATTTTCCTACAGGAGGGGATATAACAGGAGATATGGAAGAAATTTATACTAAAGGAAAAGGAAGAATTACTATAAGAGGAACTTCAACAGTTGAGGAAAGAAAAAAGAAAACGAGGATTGTAGTTACTGAGATTCCTTACCAGGTTAATAAAGCTGATTTGATAAGCCAGATAGCAAAATTAGTAGGAGATAAAAAACTAACTGATATCAGAGATATCAGAGATGAATCAGCTAAAGGAAAAGTAAGAATTGTTATTGAGCTAAAAAAAGGGGCAGATCCTAAATTCACAATAAACAGATTGTATAAACATACACGATTACAGGACAGATTTGATGTTAATTTAGTCGGATTAATAGATGGAAAACCTCAGACATTAAATCTGAGGAAGATAGTCAAGGCTTATGTTGACCACAGGAAATTAATGATTGAGAGGAGAACTAAATTTGACTTGAAAAATGCACAAAACAGATTAGAGATTGTTGAAGGGTTGCTGATTGCATTAAAAGATATAGATAAAGTTATTGATACCATAAAAAAAGCTGCAAATACCACAGAAGCAAGAGATAAATTGATGAAGGGATATAAATTATCTACAAAACAAGCTGATGCAATTTTGGAAATAAGATTATCTTCTTTAACAAGATTAGAGCAGGACAAGCTGAAAAAAGAAAAAGAAGATTTAAAGCAAACAATAAAAGAACTGGAAAAAATATTGTCAAGTGAAAAGGAAATTCTTCAAGTAATAAGAAA
The DNA here is from genome assembly GCA_964592915.1 of Candidatus Woesearchaeota archaeon. Lineage (GTDB taxonomy): Archaea > Nanobdellota > Nanobdellia > Pacearchaeales > GW2011-AR1 > CAZQGH01. The sequence goes on from CAZQGH010000002.1 coordinate 12,994, forward strand.
AGAATTATTGGAAGTAAAAAGAAAATACGGCGATGAAAGAAAAAGTTCTGTATTAGACAGAATGAAAAAGCTTAAAGAAAAAGATTTAGTTAAGAAATCTCAAGTTGTAATATCCATAACAGACAAAGGTTATGTTAAGAGACAGGATTTGAGAACATATAAAGAGCAAAAAAGAGGGGGAAAAGGAGTAATTGGTTCAGATTTGGCAACAGGAGATTTTGTCAAAGAAATAATAACCTGTTCAACTCACGATTACTTAATGCTGTTTACAAATAAAGGAAGAGTTTATTGGTTAAAGGCATTTAAAGTTCCTGAGATAAGAAGATATGGTAAAGGGAAAGCAATTGTAAATATTGTTAAATTAAAAAAAGGAGAAGCAATAGCATCAATTTTAAATGTTAAGAACTTTGAAGGGGAAATAATATTGTCAAGCAAAAACGGGCATGTTAAAAAATTAAATCTGGAAAAACTATCTAAACCAAGAAAAACAGGAGTTAGAGTAATGAAATTACCTTCTAAAGATGATTTGATTGATGTTAAAGAAGTTTCTAAGGATGCAGAAATAATGCTGATTTCTTCTAAAGGACAGGCAATTAGATTTAAAAGCAATGAAGTCAGAAGCATGGGAAAGGCAGCTTATGGAGTTACAGGGATTAAATTAGGCAAAGAAGATGAAGTAGTTAGCATGGAAGTTGTTGAAAAAGAAGACAAAGAAAAAACTCTTCTAACTATTTCAGAAAAAGGATATGGGAAAAGAAGCAAAATTACAGATTACAGAGTTATTGGAAGAGCTGGAAAAGGAGTTATTAATTTGAAAGTTACTCAGAAAACAGGGAATGTTGTGTCAACAGTTCTGGCAGAATCAACCGATTCAGTAATTGTAACAACAGCTAAAGGAATGATAATAAGGACAAATATGAAAGGAATAAGAGTAATAGGAAGAGCTACTCAGGGAGTCAGGATAGTCAAATTGCAAAAAGGAGACAGAGTTTCTGATATTTTAAAAGTACCAGAAGCTGAAGAAGAGGAACAAATTTAAACTAATTTTATATTTTGCAGTATAATAATGTTTATAAATTAGAATTTTGAAATAAAAATATGGTTTCAGAAATTATTGAAAAATTAAGAAAAAATGATAAGAATACTGATGTAGTTTTTGATTTAGAAGCAGATTCGTTAACAAGCCAGATAATCTTGCAGACTGGTTTGAGAATTTCAGATTTTGATTTATTTGTTTTGTCTCCAGAAAATGGAAAGTATAGAGGAGAATTATTTTCAGGATATGAGTATAGGGTGGAAGAAGGAGAAGCGTGGATTGAAAAACCAGGTTTAGGTATGAGAATTCCTGGCAATAAATTAGTTGCAGAAAATGTTCCTGTCAATGTAAGATTTGATGGCAATTATGATTTTAAAAGTCACGATTTATTAGTATTTGTCAGAAGAGAAAGAGAAACTTCTTATAAAATGGATGTTTATGCTGAATAAATATTTTATTATGTATCATAGACAGGTAATAAATATCCTGAGTAAAATAATTTTTTGTTAATTAATTTATTATGAAAAAATTTCTGTGTTGTTTAAATTATCTGGCAATAAAAAAGGTTTTTGATATAAGAAAAATCAACCTAAATAAGGTTTATCCAAGGCAGCTTTAGCTGATTTCAGATAGTCATCTTCTACTTTTTTATAACTTTCTAAATCTTCTTTTTTTACTGAAGCTTTAACTTTTTTCATAGCTTCATCAAAATGTTTTTTCTTAACTTCTTTTGTTTTAATGTCTTTTCTTAGAGCTATCATCGCAGCTTCTCTAACCAGGTTTTCCAAATCAGCTCCGACATAGCCCTCAGTTTGTTCTGATAATTTTTTCAAGCTGACATCTTTTCCTAAAGGCATTTTTTTTGTATGTATTTTCAGGATTTCTTCTCTGCCTTTTTTGTTTGGAACAGAAACTAGCGATATTCTGTCAAATCTACCAGGCCTTAATAATGCCGGGTCTAACATGTCTGGACGGTTAGTAGCTGCTATCACAATAACATTTGATAATTCTTCTAATCCATCCATTTCTGCTAATAACTGGTTTAGAACTCTTTCAGTGACTTTTGTTCCTTGTTCAACTCCTCTTCTTCCGGCTAATGAGTCAATTTCATCAAAAAATATTATACATGGCGCAACTTGTCTTGCTCTTTCAAATACTTTTCTTATTCCTTCCTCAGATTTTCCTACCCACATACTTAATAACGAAGGTCCTTTTACCTGAATAAAATTAGATTCTGATTCTTTTGCCACAGCTTTAGCCAGCAATGTTTTTCCTGTTCCTGGTGGGCCATATAATAGTATTCCACGAGGAGGTCTTATACCCATTCTTGTAAATGAGTCAGGATTGTTAAGAGGCCATTCAACAGCTTCTTTTAATTCCTGTTCAATATCTTCTAATCCTCCGACATCTTTCCAGCCTACATTTGGAGTTTCTACTAAAACTTCTCTCATTGCAGATGGCCTAACAGCTTTAAGAGCTTCTTTAAAATCAGAGTTTGTGATTCTTAATTCGTCTAAAACTTCTTTTGGGATTTGTTCCCCTTCTTTTAAATTTAGTTTAGGCATGTGTTTTCTTAAAACAATCATTGCTGCTTCTTTTGCTAAAGACTCTAAATCTGCACCAACAAATCCATGAGTTATTCCTGCATAGGATTCTAAATCAACATCTTTCTCTAAAGGCATGTTTCTTGTATGGATTTTCAATATAGCTAATCTGCCTTGCTTGTCAGGAACATTTATTTCAATTTCTCTGTCAAATCTACCAGGCCTTCTTAAAGCGGGGTCTACAGCATTTGGCCTATTAGTAGCTCCTATTACAATTACTTTGCCCCTTCCTTTTAATCCGTCCATCATGGTTAATAACTGAGAAACAACTCTTCTTTCTACTTCCCCATATGCTTCTTCTCTTTTTGGAGCAATTGCATCAATTTCATCAATAAATATTATAGTTGGCGAGGATTTTTCAGCTTCTTCGAAAATATCCCTGATTCTTTTTTCAGATTCTCCGTAGAATTTACTCATTATTTCTGGACCATTTAATAAAATGAAGTTAGCTTCAGATTCATTTGCCACAGCTTTTGCTAGTAAGGTTTTTCCTGTTCCTGGCGGGCCGTGCAATAAAACTCCTTTTGGAGGCTGTATGCCCAATCTTGAAAATAATTCAGGGTGTTTTAATGGCAATTCAACCATTTCTCTGATTTTTTTGATTTCTTCATTTAATCCTCCAATATCTTCATAAGTAATTTCAGGTATTCTTTCTTCAGTAATTTCAACAGCTTTTGGAGAAACAACTACTTCAGTATTTTCTGTTATAATAACTGGTTGAGAAGGTGTTGTAGAAGCTATTACAAACTTTATCTGACTAAATCCTGAAAACCCTAAATTATTAAATGCATTTCCAAATACAGAGCCAAAAAACTCTTCAAATTCATCAGAAATTAAATCTTTTCTTCTTTGCGCCCCTCCTAACACGACTATGTCTCCTTTTGTCACTGTTCTGCCTAATAATCCCTGTTTAAACAATTCCGGAGAACCCTGGACTGTTATACCTTTTTGAGAAGGAGCTATAGTAACTTTTTTTGCTTCTTTAACTTCAGCTTTTTCTATTAATATCAATTCTCCTATACCTGTTCCTGCATTTCTTCTTATAATTCCGTCAATTCTTATTATTTTTTCTCCAATATCTGCCGGATAAGCTCTGTCCACAATAGCAACAGTTTCTTTTTTACCTTTAATTTTGATTACATCTCCTCTGTTGATGCCTAAACTTCTCATTATTTCTGTGTCAATTCTGGCTATTCCTTTGTATGCATCATCTTGTAAAGCTTCAACTACTTTTAGTCTTATATTATCTTTAGGTTTTTTTGTCGGCATTTTATAAATGATTAACTTTATTTAAGATGGTTTTAAATTCGATTTTTTCTTCTTTAGTCTCAGGAAATTGCACATGAGTCCAAAGAACTCTGTATTTTGAACTTTTTCTTATCTTCCATTTGCCTCTTGATTTAACTGCAACTTCTTCTGCCCAGTTTTCATTGGGAGGGGATAATCTTACCATTAAATATAAGTTTCCTTCAGCTTTTTTTCTAATTACTCCATAATCTTCTGTATTATTCTTAATTTGGTTTATCATTTTTCAAACATTAAACTTAGTCTTCTTGCATCTTCAAATGCAAGTTTAACCATATTATCCATTATTTTCTCTTGTTCCTTTATAAATTCTACTATTTCTTTTGGAATTGATACAGCATAACTATTTCCTACTAATCGTAACTTGACTTTAAAAGTTTTGTTTTTTAGCTTTAAATAGTTTTCATATTCTGCTTCATCCTGAGGATGTATAATTATATTCCCGCAATCACATTTTAAAGCTCTTAATTCTAACCCGTTTTTAACAATTTTTACTTTTTGCATCTGCTTATTGCAATTTTTACATAATATCTTGTTGTCAAATATATCTGTCATTTTTCTGTTATTTGTTTTGATTAGGATAACTGTTCCCATAGGGAACAGTTGAAAGGAGGTATGTGTATACATACATGTATACACAGGATAATGTATATATAAATGTTTCGTTTTTTGGGATTTTTATGAGAGTAATAAATGCAAAAGAAAGAAATAATTGTTCAGCATTCTCCTCCAAATAACCACTTAAAAAAACATCTGATTGTATTCCAAAAACTTTTATCTTCTTTTTTCGGCTCCTGAGTCTGGCTTTGATTATTTGCAGAGGTTTGATTTTGCTGGTTCTTTGTTTGGCTTTGATTATTTGCAGAGGTTTGATTCTGGCTTGCTTGTTGGTTTTGTTGCTTAAATTCAGATAAGCTTTGTTTTAATCCTATAATATTTGGAGGGGAATTGTTTTTTTCTGATACCTCATCCCCTCTATAAATTTTTTCTTGGTAAACAAACATATAAGGTTTAATTTCTCCATTTTTTTCTGTAAATCCTAATATTTTATAAATAATCTCTTCTTTAGTCATCTCACTTGTATTGATAACTTCTCTTCCAGCTTCTAAATTTTGCAGAATTATAATAACTTCAGAATCATATAGTGGCTTTATTTCTTCCAAGCCAATTTCATCATAATGCTGTTTTGTTGTGTAGTATATATGCAATCTATTTGTAACATTGCCCGTTTCAATACACTCATTTTGCTCAATTAAACTGGGAACATAAGCTCCATTTCCATCTCCAACAGGATAACCAATTAAAACCATCTCAGAATAATTGCCAATATTATTCACTTTTATACATTTTTCTACAATTTTTGTCTGAGCATTTGCTAAAGAGATAAAAGATATGATTAATATTATTGCGATTAGTCCTCTTTTCATAAATATACTAATGATTGAGTATTTTTAAGATTTTGGTTTTAATAAATCAGATAAATTTTCAGGTTTTATAGTCATTTTATCTGGGGAATAATATCCGCTTCTAAATTCAAATCCTAAAGATTCATAAAATCTTTTTGCATGTTCATAATGCTGGGAATTTCTTGATGGCAGATGCAAATAAATTCCCCAACTTCTTATTCTAGCATGTTTTGCTAACTGAGAAATTAAATTTCTTCCAATACCTAAACCTCTTAAATGTTTTTGAACAAATAAATCTGAGATATAAAACTTTGGAGATTGCTCTTCATAAAGAAGACATGCCTGAGGGTTATCAGCCAGAACTGCAACAAAACCTGTTCTGTTTTTTATATGCTGCTCTAGTTTTGATTTTTGGAATCTTAATTTTTTTACTCTTGATTTTTCATCTGTAATTCTGAAAATGTCATCATATAGTTGCAATTGAAATCCCAGTAATCTTCCTAACTGATTTAAATCTTCTTGTTTTAATCTTCTTGTACTATATCTAATTTTCATTGATTATCTATAAATTCTTTTAGGAACATAAACCAAAACTGTTGCCTCTGCATGAACTTTTAAATTTTGTTCCGGAATTCCGTGCTGCAGAGTTTTTTTTACTCTTCTTGCTAATCCATGGAATCCTTTTTGATAATTTTTTAATCTTCTTGAAATACGAGAGATAAACTTTTCTGAATATAAAAGAGGTTCTGCTCCATCTGAATGTAATATAAAAAAGTCATTATTTTCTAATTCAAATTCAAATCCCTGCTCATGCTGTTCAACCTGAGGTTCTCCGGTATATGCTCCAAAAGTCATATTTTCGCCAGTTTTAAAACTTAGATTTACCTCATTATTTCGGAAATGTTTTCTCCAGTATTTTCTATGTTCTGCGTTAAACCAGTCAAAATCAGGAATATGCTCCTCTCCTAATGGCAAATTACCAGGAGTTTTTGCAATCATCAGGTTATATTTGTCATACCATTTGTCAATAGTTTCCAATCCTGGAATTTCTAAATTATTGCCTATTCTAAAAATTGCAATTCCTGTATCTCCAGCATTACTGAACACAGCTTGTCTTTCATTTTTTATCAAACAAGTCGAAGCAACACACCCGGGTAAGTCTTCTTCTAGATATGCTGATTCTCTTAATTCATATTCTTCTCCAGGGTATTTGCAATCAGGTTCAATGTCAAACAATTCCTGTCCAATTACTCTGATTTTAGAATTAGCTTGTTTTCTTGCTTGTTCTGATTTTTCTTTTAAACCTCCTTCAGTTTTTAATGCTTTGCCTGCAAATTCATTAGCGAATGTTCTTGCTGCTAATCTTGCTGCCTGAGTTTTATCTCTGTTTAAAAAATACAATATTGCAAATTGAGTTTTTCCAATAATTGAATCCGTATCAGGCAGGTTTTTTACTGGATCTCTTGTGATACCATCTGCAACTACTAAAGATTCTAAATTCCCTTGTTTCTCATATGCATAATAATCTTCTTTTGGGAGTCCAATTCTATGTAAGAAACTCCTTGCAGTATATCCAAATTCCATTTTTATTATCTGAGTTTAATACTGTGAATTTATAAGTTTATTTGCTATTCATTATACAGAACAAAAACAAATAATAATCAGGTCATCTAACTGTAAAGAATTGTTTTTTTTGTTTTATCTAAAGAAAGATTTAAAAGACATTTTTGACTATTTATAAAATGGCAAAAACAAGACAAAATCAAGATATAAAAAATTTTAAATGGGCTGCAAAAAAAGTGTGGGATTTTTTATGGAATGAAGACAGTTTATGGAGCTGGTTAGTTTCATTAGCTTTGGCATTTATTATTGTAAAGTTTATATTTTTTCCTGCATTATCTTTAATGTTGGGAACTTCCTTACCTCTTGTAGTTATTGAAAGCTCCAGTATGCATCATCAAGGAAGTTTATTTAAAACAATTACTGGTTTTGGTTTATTTGAACAGGATTCTATAGAAAGCTGGTATGAAGATAATTACAGATGGTATCAAGATAGGGGATTAACATTAGATGATGTTAAAAAATGGAGATTTGAATCAGGAATGGATAAAGGGGATATAATTGTTGTTTATGGGAAAAATATTGATGAATTAGAATTGGGGGATGTTGTCATATTCGAAGCAGGGCAAAGGCGTCCTGTAATTCACAGAGTTGTGGATATTTATGAAGAAGGAAATGAAACATTTATTTCTACAAAAGGGGACAATAATGATGGGCAATTAAGTTTTGAAATAACTATTTCTTCTGATCAGTTAATTGGAACTGCTTTAATTAGAATACCAAAAATTGGCTGGGTAAAGTTAGTTTTTGTTGAACTAATACAAAAGGTGTTTTAAAGTGGATTATTCAGAAAAGTTTGAATACCATCCTAAATTATTACTGGCTGAAGATAAGTGTGATTTAAGGGAGGAATATAGAGCGAGTTTAGAGCAGATAGGATTTGAGGTTGATACAGCCGGAAATGGTGAAGAATTAGAGCAAAAAGCTTCTGATGAAAACAAATATCATGTTATATTGTCAGATACTGATTTATCTGGAGAAAAAACAAGATATGGAGATGAAATCATCAGAAAATTATTAGGACAAGGAGAATTAGAAAATGTGTTAATTTTAGGTATGTCAGATAATTCAGATAATGCAAAGTATTGGAGAGGAATATGTCACCATGCGGGATTTTTTAATAAAAATAACATTCAAGATTTAGGGGAGCAAGTTATGTCACATTATTATAATTTTGTTTTTGGAAACGATTTTTGGAGAATGAGAAGTATGAAATATGATTTATAATATCAGGAATGCATTGCAAAACTAACTCTCTTAAGAGTTGGATGGGCATTCCTGAGTATCCTAAAAACCCAACCAACCTTTTAAGCTTCAAAGTTTTATAAACTTTGATAGTGCTCAGAAATCCATAAAAGATTTCTGACATGTGGTAACATACAGGGTTTTTTTGATTCTATAGTTAAACAAAAAAAGGATAAGATTTAAAAACCCTGAGATTTACAACAAATAATGGAATTTTGTCCAAAGTGCGGTTCAGTGCTTATTGAAAAAGATAAGAAGTTCAGATGTGCTAAATGCAATTATGTGGCAAAAGGTAAAGTGAATATATCAGCAAAAGAGAAAGTTAATGAAATGCATGAAATTGGAGTTATTAAGGAGAGAGATACAGATGTTTTTCCTGTAATTTCAGCAACATGTCCAAAATGTGGACATGAAGAAGCTCAGTTCTGGTCTGCTCAGACTAGAGCAGGAGATGAAGCAGAAACAAGGTTTTTCAGATGCGTTAAGTGCAAGCATACCTGGAGAGAATATAAATAATTGCATTCTGTTTTCGAAGTTGTAATTGGGATTCTAATCCTGATGAGATTTGTTTTGTGTTTAGTAATTTTTATAAATATGTAAGTATGAGAGTAAATATGAACACACAAATTTATCAGATAAAAGGAATTATATTTGATTTTGATATGACTTTAGTTGATTCTAAAAAGGTTGGAGATGAAGCTCTTGAATACATGGAAGAATATGGTATCTCAAGAAAAGATTTTACTGATAAAGAAATTTGGGGAATGACTCATTTAGAGTTTTGTAAAAAATTATCTGAAGTTAATAATCATAAATTATCATGGCAGGAGATTAGTAAATTAAATCAGAACTTCCTGATTAAAAATTTTTTAAAATTGAAATTAAATTGCCTTGAATTGCTTGAAGAATTAAACAAAAAGAAAATTAAAATTGGTATTGTATCAAATAATAAAAGAGAGTTTATTAAAACTACTCTATCGAATAAGTATAACAAGAATATAAATTTTGAATTTATCCTAACTTGTGAGGATTTAGAAGATAATTCAACAAAAACAGATTTATTATTGAAAGGACTGGAAATTTTATCTTTAAAAAGAAATGAAGTCATGTATGTAGGAGATCATGTCAACGATATATTAGCTGCAAAAAAAGCAGGAGTAATCTCTGTTGGAATCTCAACAGGAGTTCATTCTTTTGATGAATTAAAACAAAAGAATCCGGATATTTTAATTAGAAATCTAAATGAATTAAATAATCACCTAAATAATTCTTAATATTTAATAACAAATATTTTTAAATTGTTTTTTCTTAAATAAATTACAATGAGGATCTGTAGCTCAGTTTGGTTAGAGCACTGCCCTCTTAAGGCAGGTGTCGCAGGTTCAAATCCTGCCAGGTCCATTTAATATGGAAATAGTGTTGATTGGTTGTGGTAAAAAGTAAAAGAAGCATAAGGCAAAAGCAAGGGAGTTGTATGAGAGTTCTTTATTTAGGATGAATTTAAAATATGCAGAACAAATCGGAGATGAGATATTTATTTTGTCTGCTAAACATCATTTATTGGATTTAGATAGGGAAATTGAGCCTTATGATTTAACACTGAACAAAATGAGCAAGAATAAAAGACAAAAGTGGGCAGAAAAAGTTTTAAATAATTTGAAACTAAAAACAGATTTAAATAATGATGAGTTTATTTTTTTAGCCGGGAAAAAATACAGAGAATTTTTATCACCCTATATAAATAATTACAAAATTCCTATGAGGGGATTGGGAATTGGCAAGCAATTAAAATTTTTAAAACAAAATGTCAGTTGAATGTGATAAATTACATAAGTTATTTAATAGTTTGAAAAGATTTAGTTTCCAAAGTTTTGGGAGAGATATTTTAAAAATTCCTAAAAACGGAATTTATGTTTTATTTGAAAAGCAGGTTTCAAAGCTAATCCAGAATAATTTTTCTTTTGCTGTTTTGCCTGTTAAAGATAAAAAAACCAGACTGGAAATTGAATCTAAAGTTATATCAACTGTTTCTTTATGTGATGAATGCAAGCCGAGTCCAAAATGGTTTGGATTGTTTTCTCCAAAAAATAAAATTAGGGAATCAGGATTATGGTTGATAAATGAGCTGTATAAAACTCCGATTGATAAAAAAACTTTTAAAAAATTGGAGAAAATAATAAAATTTAATTAAATTTTGCTGAATTTTCAGAAAAATATATAAAGTTTGCCCTATTTAATTCAATACTTCTTTTGGAAAAGAGGATTTTAGAACTAAGATTAAGAAGCTTTAGAATTAAGACTGAGGATTATAGAGAGATGAAAAGAAAGATTAAAAAAAGAATATTTGAAGTATTAAAACAAATAAGAGAAGATATAAAATGCGAGAATTGTCCGTTTGGAGTTTTGGTTGTTTTCTCAGATTTAGCAAATGTTTTTGGCAGAGGAGCAATCCCCATTGGAGTTAAACCGACAGAATTTGAAGACACTTTTAATGTTGCAGGAAATATATTTGATGAAAATGCTTTCAAGATTATAAGAAAAGTAGGAGATGACGGAGCTGTATTAGTAGATGACGGGGGCAATATTTTAGCTCCAGCAGTTTACTTAAATGTTAATTTGTTTTCTGTTGATAAAGAGGAAATAGATGCTGAGTTTTGTGCAAGGCATATAGCTGCATTAGCAACATCATCAGCTACAAAAGCCAATGTTTATACATTAAGCGAGGAAACCGCCAAAGTTAGAGAATTTATTAGGGGAAAATTAAGAAAACAGCATCCTGAACCAGATTCTGAAAAATTATTAGAAAAAGTCCAGGAAGATATTCAAAAAGAGCAGATTAAAGAAAATCTTAAAAAGAAAATTAAAGAAAAGGCTATTGAAGTCGAGGTTCAGCAGAAATAATTACCTAAAAAAATTTCTTATTGAAGAATAAAATCGTTTAATCAATCCTTCTTTTGGCAACTTTTCTGTTTCTGAATTAGATTCTACTCTCCCTACAATAAATTCTTTAACTAACTCAGGATTTTCTCTCACTTCACTTATTGTTGGAAAGTTAAATTCCCTTTCTGATTCATATCCTTTAAAATATCCTTGTTCTTCTAATTCCGAAATTATTGAATCTTTTACAACACAAGGCATTATTTCTGCCATAATCACCTCCCTAGTTTTTTCATTTGTGAATCTTGTTGCCCATCTAATACCTAATGTTCCTTCATATGTGCATTTTGGGACATTATTTCCCGGAGTTCCAGATTCATAATGAATTATAATTTTCCCGGGATTTTCCATCATTAACCGAGTAATGTTTGAGGTGTAATGTCCACAATAATGGCAACCATAACTTCCATCAGGATACATGAAATGCATTCCATTATCCATAGCTCTTTGGATTCTTGCTTCTAAAACTTCAGGTAATCCAGCCCAATAAAATATTAATTTGCCAGGAACTTCATATACTTCTCCATTATGTTCAATAACATCCTCGGGTTCATCTTCACTTATTACTGGTTTTTGGGTTATAGGTAGTTCTTTCCCGTCCATGCTTGTCGCAATTACTTCGAGTCTTTTTTTCATAACTCTTTTAGAAGAATTATCTTTTTAAAGATTGTTGCATTATTTTATATATGAGAAAAATAAATAAGATTAAACCAGAAATTCGGATATTGGGGGTGGATGATTCACCATTTTCATTTGAAGATGAAAATGTAAAGATTATTTGCTCAGTATTCAGAGGAGCAAATTATATTGATGGGTTGATAAGCTTTGATATTGAAAAAGATGGAGATGATTTTTCTGAAAAATTAATTGAAAACATAAATAATTCAAGGCATAAGGAGCAATTGCAACTAATAATGCTTGATGGAATTACCTTCGGAGGATTTAATGTTGCAGATATTCATCTTATAAGTCAGAAAACAGATTTGCCAGTCATAGTTGCGATAAGGAAAAAACCTGAAATGGAAAAGTTCATTGAGGCTTTGAAAAAAGTTGATGCTTCACAAGTAGAGAAAATTAAAAAAGTCGGAGAAGTTAAAGAGATAAATCTCGGAAGAAATAAAGTTTATGTTCAGTTAGCCAATATGTCTTTAAAAGAAGCTGAAGAAATTTTACAATTGACATGCATTCATTCAAACATACCAGAGCCGATAAGAGTTTCCCATTTAATTTCAACTGGAATATATTTTGGCGAGAATAAACCCGGAGCTTAACTAACTATTCTTTTAATCTCATCAATATGGTCTGCAATTTCTCTGCCTTTTTTTGTTAAATTAATCAATTTGATTCTTCCTTTCTTTTCAAAAGTTACTAAATCCATTTTTTCTAAATTTTGCAGAATTTTTACTGCATGACTATATGTGCAATCAACTTCTTTAGCTAAAACTGAGCCGTATTTTGATTTTGACATTTTTTTCAAAGCAACCAGCATTAAAGCCGGCTTTCTTCTGAAAAATACATCGAAATTATCTTTTGCCATTTTCCCTTAGTCTATAACATATGTTTTTTAAGATATATGTTTTACTATATAATATCCCTTTTAAAGCTTTCGTTTCCGAAGGTATTAAAAATTCACTACCGCCTAGAAAATATTTTTCCCAACTTAATGAGTCTCAATTAACGGAACAAACACATATTCTTCCTGAGTTTTGAATTTTTTTAGTTTATCATCTTTGTGATAAATTAACATTGGTCCTGAAGTTTGAGGGCAAATTAAAGTGCCTTGCTGCTTTAATAATTTTTTAGCTAATTGCTTTATTTTATTTTCCTGCTCTTTGTTATGGATTCCTGCTGTGAAAATTATTTTATCATACTTCTTTTTCCAGCTTCTGCCTTTTTCAAATATGTTTTCTGCTACAAAATTTAATCTCTGTAATTTTGGATAATCTTCTGGGTGGTGTTGTTTTAAGTAATTTCTTAATTTTGAGACATTTTTTTCTGCTTTTTCTTTCAATTTGACAATTCTTTCAACACTCAAAACATTTCCTGGGTAGACTAAATAAGCAATTAAACATGCATTCCATCCAGAACCAGCTCCAATTTCCAAAACATCATCTTCTCTTTCTAAATCTGCAAGTAAAAGCATTCTTGCAACAGTTGAAGGCTGACTTATAGTTTGCCCTTGTCCAATTCCTAAAGCTGTATCATAATATGCTTTGTTATCTTTTACAAAAAATTTTCTGTCTAATTGCTGAATTGCAAATATAATCTTTTCCAGCAACTTTTCCTGGTCTGAACTCAGCAGAAATTTTTTGTTAAATTCAAAAACTGATTTAAGCATAGGCTGCATTTTTTTATTTGCTTTTTTGATTATAATTTTTACATCTTTTTCTAAACTCATAAATTAAAAAAGATAAACTTATTAATAAATGTTTCTCGTAAGTTTTAAATACATATATTAGCAATTATTAGTATGTTAGATATTAATTTATTAAGAGAAAATCCTGAGAAAGTCAAGAAAAGTGTAATAAACAGAGGAAAGGATGAAAAAATAGTTGATGAATTTTTAAAATTAGATGAAAACTGGAGAGAATTAAAGAAAAAATCTGATGAACTGAGAGCTTATAGAAACAAGCTGAGCAAGGAAATAAATCAGGCAAAAAAATCAGGAAAAGATGTTAAAAAGCTGATAAAAAAAGCAAAAGAAATCCCGAAGAAACTGGAAAAAGCTGAAAAGAAACTTAATCAGATTGAGAAACAAAGGCGTGAAATATGGAAAAAAATTCCCAATCTTGTTGATAAATCTGTTCCTATTGGAGATGAAAGCAAAAATAAAGTAATTAAAAAATACGGAAAAACCAAGAAAGGAGAAAAAGCACATGCAGATATTATGGAAAATATGGATTTAATTGACACAGAAAAAGCTTCTTTTGTTTCAGGAGCAAGATTTTATTATTTGAAAAGAGAATTAGTTAAATTGAATTTAGCTATAATCAATTTTGCTATTGATTTTCTATATGATAAGAATTTTATATTAATGCAGCCTCCTTATATGTTGAGAAGAGAAATTTTAGAAGGTGCAATAAATTATGAAACTTTCGAAGATGCGATTTATAAAATTGAAAATGAAGATTTATATTTAATTGGAACTGCAGAGCATGCTTTAAATGCTTATAAATCTGGTGAGGTGATTAATCCAAAGGAATTACCCTTAAGATTTGCAGGTATTTCTCCGTGTTTTAGAAAAGAGGCTGGAGCTCATGGTAAAGATACAAAAGGCATATTTAGGACTCATCAGTTTGAGAAAGTTGAGCAGTTTGTTTTTTGTAAACCTAGTGAGTCATGGAAAGAGTATGAACTAATATTAAATAATACTATAGAAATGTTTAAGCAGATAGGCATTCCTTTCAGAACTGTTATTTTGTCAAGTGAGGATATGGGCTCTATACCAACAAAAACAATTGATTTAGAAGGATGGTTTCCTAGTCAGAATCAGTATAGAGAATTAGCTTCTTGTTCTAATTGTCTGGATTATCAAGCTAGGAGAAGCAATACAAGATTTCAGGATGGAAACGAATTAAATTATGTTCACACTTTAAATAATACAGCTATTGCTACAGAAAGAATGATGACATGTATTGTTGAGAATTTTGTTAATAATAAAGGAGAGATTGAAGTTCCTAAAGTTTTGCAAAAATACACTGGTTTTAAGATTATTAAACCTGTTAAAAATTAAGTTATTACAGAATAAACTGATTCTAAATCTCTTATATAATCAAGTATTTCTTCATTGGGCATTTGATATAATCTAAATCTCGTTTTTGCGGTTGTGGTTCCTTGCAGATGGTCTGAGGAATTATCTTTGATATTAATATCTTCAGATGCAAGCATTTGAGTTATGTTTGCAAAAACTCCAGGTTCATCTTCATGATGGATATGAACAACATATAATTCAGTTTTTTCATCCTCTTCTCCATCTCCGTCAGAAATATTAATAAAATTTCTTGATTCTCCATTTTTCAGGTAATTAACTATAACTTCAGCCATTTCAATGGCTGTTTTTCTTTGTGCTTCTTGGGTATTTGCCCCTAAATGTGATGTTAAGACAATATTATCTAAACTCTTATACTTATTTTTCCATTTTTCTCCTTCTTTTCCTTCATCTCTGTAAACATCTAATCCTGCGCCTCTTATTTTTCCAGTTGCCAATGCGCCATAGACTGTTTCATTATCTATATTTTCGCCTCTTGATACATTGATTAGTATTGAATTTTCATTCATTAATTCTATTTCTTTTTCTCCAATAATTACAGATTTTCCTCCAGTATGTATTGAAACAAAATCTGCATTTTTCAAAACAAATTCTTTATCTTTTAACTGGATTTTTGAATCTGGATATCCTGCTTTAACTTTTTCAGGGTATAAATCACTTCCAATAACCCAATCAAATGGGGGAGATGCTAGTTGGGATAATCTTTGTCCTATTCTTCCGCAGCCCAAAATCCCTAAAGTTCTTCCTGATAATTCTATACCTTTAAATTGTTTTTTTGCCCAAATGCCATTTTTCAATTCATAATGTGACTGGGGGATAAATCTTGAAACTGCAAACATTAAACCTAGAGCATGCTCTGCAGCTGCATTTGTATTTCCGTTTGGAGCATTTGCAACAGGAATTCCATATTCTGATGCAGTTTGAATATCAATATTGTCATAACCCACTCCTGCTCTTCCGATTATTTTTAATTTCCCTCCATACCCCGCTTCTATTACTTCTGGAGTAACTTTTGTTGCACTTCTTACAACAAGAGCATCATAATTTCTAATATCCTGGATTAAATCATCTAAACTTCTTTTTTCAGAATCAGTTTCAAATCCAGCATTTTGTAAAATTTCAACGCCTTCTTGAGATAATCCATCATTAAGTAATATTTTCATAATATTATTTAGAGATTTTACTTAAATAGATTGTTATGATAAGAGATATATTATTCAGTTATATGAAACAATTTATAAATAAAATTTTCTTAGTTATACAATGGCAAAAAATAAATCAAATGACAAGAAAACAGATAAAAAAATGCAAAAAAAACTGAGGATTTTAGCAGCAGGAGATATTCATGGAGACAGCAAGTTATCAAAAAGTTTAGCTGAAAAAGCCAAAAAAGAGCATGTTGATTTAGTTATATTAACTGGAGATATAACTTCTCCAGTGGAATCTAAAAATTTGATAAAGCCATTTAAAGATAAACATCAGAAAGTTTTGTTAATTCCTGGCAACTGGGACAGTTTTGCTACAGTTGATTTTTTAGCTGAATTATACGGAATGAGAAATATACATGGTTATTCTGTTAAGTATCATGATGTGGGGATATTTGGAGCTGGAGGAGCGTTAGGTTTTGATACATCTGATAAAGAATTATTCAATACATTGAAAAGAGGAAATTCTGCATTAAAAGGAGTTGAAAAGAAAATTATGGTTACTCATATGCATCCTAAAGATTCTAAATCTGAATTTTCAGGAATCGAAGGTTCTGAAGGCATAAAAAAAGCAATTAAAAAATTCAAGCCTGATTTTTTATTGCATGCCCATATACATGAAGCTGAAGGATTAGAAGAGCAGATTGGTAAGACAAAAGTCATTAATGTTGGCAAGAAGGGAAAGATTATTGAGATATGATTACCAGTGATATGTTTTTTTTTATGTAAATCATATCTTCTTCAATAAATGGTCTCATTGCCTTTCCTATCCCCTGAACTTGTTCTCTTTGTTTTTTAGTTAGACTTTCTAGTGTTCTATTAGCCCTATCAGATACATCTATTGTTAAGAAACTTACTGAATGAGGAACTTCAAAAATGTTACTAGCAAATTCATATACTTCACATACAGGAGTAGGGTCAAAATAAGGATTGCATTTATTTGCCCATCCATATTTAATCATTTTTTCAATAGGTTCTATAACTGCTGAATCAATTTTAGCTCTTCTTTCTTCAGTCATCTGTTCTTGGAAATAAGGGATAAGTGTCTTTTCAAATCCTCCTCTTTCAAAATAATATCTATGATTATCAACTTTTCCTGCTGAACCTCCTACAAAACTTATAGTTCCGTTTACTAGCTCTGACAATAAGAATTTTCCAATTGTGGGAAATTCTTTTTTTCCTGAATTCATGGGTGAAACAAGAAAAGTTTCAAACAATTCTCTTCTTTGTTTGTATGCTTTGATTTCAGCTTTAAAATTAGTTAGTGGTTTTTGTTTTGACATTTTTTCTTTTCAATTTTTTATCTTTTGGATTTCCTTTTCTGTCCCTTGGATAATTTTTGCCTAAAATACCGCATCTAACCCATGTTATATTTAAGTCCTCATTGTTTATTTCAGCTAAATAAGTATCGCAATCGTAAGTTCTGAAATCTCCGTTTTCAAGCTTTTCTGTTATCAAATCAGTTAGTTTATCTGATTTTAATTCAACATATCTGTTTCCATAATGAACTTCAAATAAAATTCCTTCAAAAGGAGATATTTGTTTTAATTTTTGATATTGTTTTGTGCAGGTTTTGCAGGTTCTCAGCATTCTTGCCCATTCTGTTTTATCTCCTTTTTCCAATTTTTCAAGTTTTTCATCCAAACTTTTTGCAATGTTTGTTCTTCCAGTCCAGAAACCTCCGTTTACAGAGTCAGTTTCTTTTGCTGAATTCATCAAATTACCATATGAATCTTCAGAAGGATTTTTCAAATAAGAAACTAACTTATCAATAAACTCTGAATATCTTCTGTTTCTTTTTTCATCTCTTGCTAAATCTGAAAATGCGTCTGTCATTTTATAAAATTTAAGTGCAATTGTCCTGATTTATCTGAAATTAAACCTGCTTCAATTAGGTTTTCTTCAGGAAGTGGCATTAAGACAACAGTATTTAATGCTGAATTAAAAGGGGAGTTTTGAGACTGGTCAATTAATGATTTTAATATGTAGTCAATGAACTTTACTCTGTCTTCCTTTCTGATTTCTTTTTCACAGTTTTTTGAGATATTGAGCAAAGTTTCTTCTAATGTTGAAGGTAATGTATAGGATGTTCCATTTGTTGTGAAATGAAACATATATTTCTTGTCTTCTTTTTTATCTGTTATTGCTCCTGTGCCTTCATACCAGGAATATGCAGATTCAATATAACCAGCTACTAATGCCTGTTTTATTATTTGTTTACTTGCTTTACTTCCCGAAAAGATTCCTTGGTATCTATTTCCTTCTAATTTGCATCTCATTTTTTTCAGTTTTAAGAGGAATTATTATTTTTGATTCCAAACCAGGAATTTCAGCCTGCTTTATGGTATTCATATACTCTAACTTATCCAATACACCCTGAAAAGTGGTTCCACGAGGAAAAAGACCATGGTCTCCGGGAGTTATCATTGTCACATCCATAGCTTCTTCATAAGTAAGGTATATCCTGCCTAATTTCCTGCATTTTTTCAGGTATGCTTCTGGCAAAACATTGAAATATCTTTTATTAGTCATTTTCTTCATTTAATTTTTTTAGCATGAATATGGCATGATGCGGATAAGTAGAATCAGAAACAGGTTTGAGTTCAAATAATCTGAAAAGATAAAATCTTGCTTTGTTTATGCTGTGAATATAATCTTCAAATAACCTATAATAATTAAATCTTTTAATTCCTTTCCAGTATTCATAATGTTTTCCCTTAACAAAGTAATTCATTTCATTATATTTTACCATTTTTCTTAAAGGGTGAGGAACTGCAAATACAACCTCGCCATTATCATCTAAAATTCTGTTAAATTCTTTTAATACTGGAATAATATTCCTTTTATACATTAAAGAAAATATTGAGATAATTATATTAAATGAATTATTTCTAAAAGTTGTGGATTCCATATCTGAGATTTTAAATGTTGTTCTTGGATAATTTTTCATTGCAATTTCTATGCATTTATCACGGATATCTATGCCAAAAGTTTTGGCTTTTTTATAATCATAACATTCAGAACCCTCTCCGCACCCTGCAAAAAGGATTTTTTTATTTTTTGTTTCACCTAAATTTGTTTTTATCATTTTTCTTATATGCTTATTTTCTTTGTATTTAGTTTGCTTTTTTGAAAACTCAGAACATTGTTTGTTGTAGAGTTCTTTTGCTTCTTGCTCATCTTTTCTCTCCATAAATAATAAGGAGTTTGCAACTATATACATGTTATTGTCAAAATTTTGTCAATAGTGTTGCATAATATAGAAAAGCTTAAATATTAATGAATTAGTATAAAATTATGTTAGATAGTCAGACAATTAAAAAAATAGAGGAATTTGTTTATTCTCAGCCACGTTCAATGCAGGAAATTGCCAAACATATTGGAAAGTCATGGAGAACTATAGACAGATATGTTAAAGAAATTGAAAAAGAATACGGAACTATTTCTATGAAAACATTCAGAAAAGGAACAAGAGGAGCGTTAAAAGTTGTTTATTGGAGCAGTGTTGAAAAAGTTTCTAATTCAGTATTTCAGGAAAGACTTGAAGAGGAGATAATGAGATTAAAGAAAAAAGAAGATTTTTCAGCTTTTGAAATTTATCAGCATGTTTCAGATAAAAAAAAGAAAGCAACAATTGAAAAAAAATACAGAGAAGATGAAACTAATTTAAGAGAGTTGAAGCAGTATATGGAAAAATCAAAAAAGCAGATATTACTGTTTTCTGGAAATTTGTCATGGGTAAATCTGGAAAATAAAGAAATAAGTTTTTTTGATGAATTAGATAAGTTAGTAAAAAGAGGGATTCCAATAAAAATTTTAACAAGAGTAGATTTAGCTGGTTTAAAAAACACTGAAAAAGTGTTGTCGCTAAATTTTAAATATGGCAAAGAATTGGTTGAAATCAGGCATTGTGAACAACCTTTAAGAGCGATAATTATTGACAAGCAAATAGCAAGGTTAAAAGAAATAAAGGAGCCAACTGGCAAGATACATGAATTAAATAAAAGGCTTTATATATTCTATACTATAAATGATAAAGAGTGGGTTGAATGGCTTTCAAGAATATTTTGGAAGTTGTTTTCAAATAGTATAGATGCAAACAAGAGAATTGAAGAGCTTAGGAAGTTAAAAAAATAAAAAAATTAAACGAAAAAACATGGTGTATCAAAATCAGGATGATTATTTTCAGTTTGATGTTAGAGATGTAAAGCATACAACTGAAGTTCCGGTAAGGCAAATTTCAGAAAAAGATATAATAAAAATCGAAAAGATGGGTTCAAAAAAATCAAAAAACAAAAAAAATAAAGGAGAATACAATTTAATTATAACTGAAAAGCCTCAGGCAGCATTGAAAATAGCAACTGCTTTGGGCAATTATAAAAAATTAGTGGAAAAAAAGGTTCCTTATTATGAATTGGAGGTAAACGGAGAAAAAACTGTTATTGCATGCGCAGTAGGGCATTTATTTAATCTTACCTCAGATGGGAAAGGGTGGCCTATTTTTGATATGAAATGGGAGCCTAATTTTAAAATAAGAAAGCAGGATTGGAGCAGGAAATATTATCAGGTTTTGAAAAGCCTTGCTAAAAATGCCAAAGAGTTTATTGTTGCTACAGACTATGACATTGAAGGAGAAGTAATAGGATGGAATGTAGTGAGATTTTTAGCAAAAGAAAAAGATGCTAAAAGAATGAAATTCTCAACCCTAACTAAAAAAGAATTAGAAAAATCATTTAAAAATTTAATGCCCAGCATTAACTGGGGGCATGCTATTGCAGGAGAAACTCGGCATTATCTGGACTGGATGTATGGAATTAATCTTTCCAGAGGATTAATGGAAGCAATAAAATCAACCGGAAAATTTAGAATTATGTCTATTGGCAGAGTTCAGGGACCAGCTTTAGATTTAATAGTTAATAAAGAAAGGGAGATTCATAAATTTGAACCTGAACCATACTGGCAGATTTTTGTAAAATTAAAAAAACATGAAGCATTATTAAAATATACAAAAGATGTAAAAGACAAGAAGAAACTTGAATTTTTTAAAAAACTGAAGGGTGGAAAAGGAAATGCCAAAACTTCAAAGAAAAAAAGAAGCATTACTCCTCCATATCCTTTTGATTTGTCTACATTGCAGAGAGAAGCTTACAGATTATTTAAGCTGAAACCTTCACGAACATTGCAATTAGCTCAGAATTTGTATTTAGCTGGAATAATTTCATATCCAAGAACTTCCTCTCAGAAAATTCCTGAGGAGATTGAGCCGAAAAAGATTCTAAAAAGATTAAAATCCCGTTTTAAACAAGTTGAGCATGTAAAAAGAGATAAACCTGTCGAAGGTAAGAAATCAGACCCGGCTCATCCTTCTATATACCCTACTGGGGAGTTTGGAGCCATGTCAAAAGAAGAAGGGAAAATTTATAATTTGGTTGTAAAAAGATTTATTTCATGCTTTTGTGAAAATGCTGAGGTTGAGGATAAGAGAATCAACTTTATTATCCATAAGAAAGATAAAAAATACAGGTTTACTGTTTCTGGATTAGAAGTTTTAAATAAAGCATGGATGAATGTTTATCCTGTTAAAATGAAAGAAGAGCAAATAGAGGATATAAATGGAGAAAAAGAAATTGAAAAAGTCAATATTGAAGAAAAAGAAACCAAACCTCCAAAAAGATTTACTCCTGCTTCAATTATCTCGGAATTGGAAAAGAGAAACCTTGGAACGAAGGCAACAAGAGCTTCAATTGTTGAAACATTATATGACAGGGATTATATTAAAGAGCAGTCAATTGAAGCTACTCCTTTAGGGATGAGTCTGATTTCAACTTTGGAAGAGCATTCTCCGGTTATAATTGATGAAAAATTAACTAGAAGATTTGAAAAGCAAATGGACGGAATTCAAAAAGCTAAGAAGAATTTAACTAATTTGCAGGACATAACTCTGAAAGAAGCCAAAAAAACAATTAAGAAAATTTCGGAAGATTTTAAAGAGCATTTAAATGAGATTGGCAAGGCATTGGTAAAAGCAAATGAAAAAATGTATGAACAAGAAAGAGAAGAAAATACATTAGGGAAATGTCCCAAATGCAAAAAAGGGAATTTGGTTATTTTATACAACCGAAAAGCCCGAAGAAATTTTATCGGATGTTCAAATTATCCTAAATGCAAACAAACTTATTCTTTACCCCCCAATGGCTTAATAAAACCAGTTAGAGATAAAGACAATAAGTTAGTAAAATGTGAAAAATGTGGATTTTCCAAATTAATGAGAATTCAGAGGGGGAAGCGGCCATGGATTTTTTGTTTTAATCCTGAATGCGAGACAAATAAAGAATGGCAGAAAAAAGCAAAAAAATACAAGAAAAGTCATGTTGTAGTTGAGAGCAAAGCAGAATTTGAAAAAACTGATAAAAAATCCAAGAAAAAGAGCAAGAAGAAAAGTAAGAAAACAAAAAAGAAAACAGAGAAAGTACCGAAAAATAAAAAATCAAAAAAATCTGGAGGGTTTAAATGTTTAGAATGCGGAAGAAGTTTCAAGTCAAAAAGGGGTTTAAAGATTCATCAGTCAGCTAAACATAAATAATATTTAATTAGAGGTATGAATAGGAATGGGAGAAAATATCCCTTGGTAAAGTTCTGCTAGAATTTTAGCATTTTCTGCGTTATCCCGTAAAATAGAGCATATTAAACTTTCTTCAAGAGCATTATATGTTTCTCTAGTTAATTTCCTTTTCTCTAGACTCTCCATAAAATAGCTTAATGCTTGGTCAATATAATCCCATGTATATCCTGATTTATGTAATGGTTCCCTATCATAAAGAGTGGGAGAGTTTGCTTTATTTATCTGTGATAATCTATCATAAACAGGTAAACTATTTAGAACCCCTGAGTTATTAGCATTATATCTTCTTAATTCAGTGTCAGATATTGAATTAAGCGTTTCAAAAGAAGCATGCAATTTTTTTAATTTTTCTTTAATATCTTTCTCTTTTTCAAGTAAATTATTTATTTGTTGTTTTGATTTTACTTGTGCAATATATAACTTATTAATTTAATAACTTGATTCTTTTAAAAATAATTCTATACTCAAACATATAGATTAAATTATTAAATCCATCTTCTTTTTTTAATAGTCCTATTAGTAATTTCAAAATTCAGGTATTTTTCCGGCAAGCTGCGGTGTTTTTTTAAAACAAGTTTTCTTTTTCCTTTGCTGTTTTCTAATTCAATTAAGCATTTGCTCCAGTATTTTAATATATCCCCTCCAACCATTCTTGTTTTGGCTTTTTTCCCTGCTCTGAATTCTTCACTTGATAAAAATTCAGAATAAACCTGATTTGTAACAACAACAGGTATGAGTTTTTTTCTTGCAATTTCAGCTAAAATTCTCATTTGTTTTGCCAATTCTCTGTTTGTTTCTTTTATTTTTTGTTTGTCTTCATTCTGAGCAGCTTCTGCTAATTCTAATCTGTAAAGCATAGTCATCCCATCTACAATTATTAATCCAATTTTTCCTTTGTTTTTTATCTGATCTAGTAAAGAAGAAAAAACCTTAATTTGCTCAGAAAAATTCACAGGTTTTAATAAAATAATGTTTTTTAAGAATTTTTCATATTCTTCTCCTGCAATCTGCTTGAATCTGTCAACAGAAAACCCCCCCTCAGTGTCTATAAAAATCACTTTATTGTTCTTTTTTGCCTGAGAAACAGCAACTAATAAACAAAGATTAGTTTTTCCTGTTCCTGCTTCTCCGTATATGGTTGTTATGATGTCTTTTTCATAACCTCCATAAAGAAAAGTATTTAAGTCATAGCTTCCAGCTGATATTTTTCTATATTTCATACTCATGAAATTCAGAAGTTTAGGATATTAATAAAATTATGTTTATTTTATTGAGAATAGCCTATTTTATCCAAAAGCCTTGTAACTACTGGTAATGCATCTTCCATGCAACCTATTCCAGGAATAATTGCTCTTTGTCCGTCAATTGCTACAGGTATTGCATAACCCTTTCCGTTTTTATATGCTTGTCCAAAAGTTAATTCATGTCCGTCGTATCTTGCTGTTGCACCAGTTGGTGTTAATTCTATTTGCAAATTGCCCCAAAAAAATCCCGGTTCTGTGTTTGCTATTTTTGCTTTTAAACTGTCAGAAATTGGAGTTCTTTGCCTTAATTCTTTTAAGTCGTCATCTTCATCTTCACTAAACAAACAACTAGCTAAATACTGCATTGCATCTTCTTTAGAAAAAGCATCTAATGGAATTGGCATTCCTTCTTCATCTTCAGTTTCTTCATTTCTATAAAATCTGGCTCGATTTTCCATATATTTATACCTCCTTTGAGTTTATAAATTTATTCCTTAAAAATGACACATTCAAAATTTTGCAATTTGAATTCTTTATCTTTATATGAGTTTAATGGCAAAAAAGATTTATTGCATAATGCCTGTAAAAATTGTTTCTGATTTAGATTATGTTCTGTAGCTACCTGAGGCAGTAATAATCCTGTTTTTCCTTTATAATCGCACATAATTCCGTGTTTTCCAATTTCAATATCTGCAGGTTTGCATTTTTGAGGGAGAGATAAAACTGAAATTTCAATTTTAATTTTTTTCAGTTCTGATTTATTTAAATGAAGGAATCTCGGGTCAGAAAATGCAGCTTGTTTTGCTGCATTTTGAACAGCATTTTTTAATGGCAATGAGGGATAAGGATAACCAATACAACCTCTTAATTTATCATCTTTTGTTAAAGTTACAAACACCCCCAATTTCTCTGCAAATTTTTTGTTTTTTAACTTATTTAATACTGGAGGTTTTTTATTAGAAAATTCTTCTTTAATAGATTGTCTTGCTAATTTTATCAATAGATTGCCATCCTCTTTTGTAAATTCCATATTATATTAAGCTGTTTTTTCTAATAAATTTTCATAATCTTGCTTTATAGTATCGTAAAAACGGTTATCTATTGAGTTTTCATCTATATTTAGTTGATTTAGTATTTTAAGCATTTTTTCTTTATATTTTTCTTTGGGTTTGTTAGTTACTTCTGATGTAATTTCAATAAAATAACCAAGAGTTTCAATTTCAGATATTCTTATAGATATTTCTTTTTTTTGATATATTTTTGAACTTTTTTTTAAAGAAGAAGAAAGATTAAATCCTAAAATTTCTATGAATTGTACAAAGTTTTCCGGATTGTCAATTTGAAAAGAAAATTCTAAATTTTCCTGAACTTGATTTAAGGCTTTTTGTATTTTAAATGTTATTAATTTGTTTTTCTTGTATTTTCTTAATCTGAATTCATGCTCTTCACTTAGATTTTTATTTTTAAAAAAATAATCTATAGTTGATTCTTTTCCATTATATTTTCCAATTTTTTTCAGTTCAACTTCTATTTTTTCAGGTTTTTCAATCCTGGCTTTTATTTTTAATTCCTCTTTTGGTTCCATATATTTTAATAAAAACGAGGCTATTTAAATTTTTGGAGAGTCATAGATAGTAAATTCCACAGGTAATAAATAAAATATTAAATCTTAAAATTTATCTACATTCATTTCTTTAACACTAAAATTCAAAAAATACTCTTATTATTAACAGCTTCAGGTTTTAAGGCATTAAAATTCATTAATAAACTTTTTCGAATTATTGCCTTTTAATTATACAAAACCGGAAATTTAATTGTTTAGTTTTAATTTATATAATGAGTAGTAACACAAAAAATAAATATCAAGTTAAATAAATCCTGATATGAACGAGTTTGTTACAGCTGATGAGTTTATAGATGAAGAAGATAGAATAGTGATGCATATTGATTTAGATGCATTTTTTGCATCATGCGAAGAAGTAAAAAATCCTAATTTAAAAAATAAACCTGTTGTTATTGGTGCTAATCCTAAAAAAGGAAAAGGAAGAGGAGTTGTTTCAACATGCAATTATAAAGCCAGGGAATTTGGAATAAAATCTGCAATGCCCATTTCTTTTGCATATAAAAAATGTCCAAAAGCTTTTTTTTTGCCAGTTAATATGACGTTTTATTCTAAAGTTTCTAAGGAAATCATGAAAACAATTAAAAGTTATGGCAAAAAGTTTCAGCAGGTTAGTATTGATGAGGCTTTTATTGAACCAATTAGTGAATATGATGTTTTTGAGTTGGCTAAAAAAATACAAAATGAAATTTATACAAAAAAGAAAATAACATGCAGTATAGGCATAGCTCCGAATAAGCTAGTAGCAAAAATCGCTTCAGATTTTAGAAAACCCAATGCAATTACAATTGTTAAAAGTAGCGAAATAAAAATGTTTTTGTCTCCATTAGATATAAGGAAATTACCAGGTATTGGGGAAAAATCTGAGAAAAAATTAAAAGATATTGGAATAAAAACTGTTTCTGATTTACAAAACTTTCCTATTCAAAAACTGGAAAAAATATTTGGTGTGAAAACAGCTAGATATTTGAAGAGAATTTCTTTAGGAAAAGATGATTCTGAAGTTGAAGAAAAAGGAAAAAGAAAAAGTTTAGGCAAAGAGGTTACATTTTCGAAAGATATTTCAGATAAGCAAAAAATTTATAATACAATAGAAAAATTAGCTGAAAAATGCTATATGGGTTTGAGAAAAAAGAAGATTAATTTCAGAACTATCAATATAAAAATCAGGTATGATGACTTTTCAACACATACAAAACAAAGAACATTTCAAGAACAGAAAAATTTGAAAGAAATGAAGTTGTGGAGTAAAGAATTAGCTAAGAAATTTTTAAAAGATGATAGAAAAATAAGATTAGTGGGGGTGAGTTTTTCAAAATTGTCAGTTAATAAGGTTTAAAAACACTGAGTTAGTAAAATCATTATGGATAAAAATACAATTCACAAAGTAATTTATGTATATGCTGAATTGCCTTCAGAATCTCAGGTTTTGCCTGGAGAATATCTGAAGAAAAAACAGGAGAAAAATTTAGAAATACTGAAAAAATCAGTTTCTATGATTGAAGATACTGAGACATTTGTAAAAGAAGTGAAGAAAGTAATGCAGAAGAATAAAAAAAGATATGAAAAAGCTTTTTCTGAACCTATTGACGAGGATTTTATTAATATTCTATTATATGACTTGTTCAAGAAGAAATTAATTGATAAAGAAAAGTTCGAAAAATTAAAAAAAGATTTAAGTAAGCATATTGAAATTTATGTTTGAAAAGCAATTCTTTTTGTCACTCTAGCTATTTCATTTTCTAAACCCAACACATCTCTAATTGGGTTCAGATGTTTGAGTTTATGCAAGAGTTTTTCAGGTTTTTTAACTTTTCTTATCTCTTTGACTTTAGGTAAGAAGAAAATAGTAACTAATGAACGAGCTAAACCTGAAATTAGGAAAATAAATAATAATTTATTCATAAAACTGATTGTCAGATACTGGGCTAGCAAGCCTCCTAATGATGCACCAAAAAATATACCAATACCCATTAATAGATTGTTGTATGAGACACATATACCTCTTCTTTGCTGAGAAACAGAATCATAAATGAAGTTTGAAGCTGCTAAATTAAATGCTGCCCATGAAGCTCCGGCAACTAACTGAGGAACAAATGCAAGATAATATGGAGATTCAGAAAAAAACCATAAAATAGGAACAAAAGGGATGAACAAAGATGAAACTCTCAATATTTCCCTATTTCCATATTTATCTGAAAATTTTCCCCATATTGGCAGGAACATCAAAGAATAAACAGATGATGAAATTTGTATTATCATAAATGTTGTATAAGAAAATTGTAAATCCCTCAGCATATATACAATAAAAAACGGACTTGCTATGGCAGTTGCAAAATGCATCATTGAAATAAAAATTACAAATTTCCCGAAATTATTTTTTCTAGCATGCTTAATAAACTGAAAAAATGAAAAGTAATATCCTTTTTCTAGCTTTAGGTTTGGTTCGTGATGTTTTTTAAATAATCTTGAGGCAATCCATCTGGTTAAAAATGCTAAGAAGAAGATTATTGAGAATCCAATTAAAACATAACCTTTTGTTTCAGTTAAATCTAAGATAAATGCAGATGTGATAATTGCCAAAATTG
Source organism: Candidatus Woesearchaeota archaeon (assembly GCA_964592915.1). GTDB lineage: Archaea > Nanobdellota > Nanobdellia > Pacearchaeales > GW2011-AR1 > CAZQGH01. The sequence continues at coordinate 41,196 of CAZQGH010000002.1, forward strand.
TAAACAAACCTGTAATTCTGTTTCTTTTGCTAAAATACTTTCCCCTAATTTTGCCAGGAACAATATCTCCCATTAATGAAAACCAGGAAGGTAAAGCAATGCCTCCAAAAATCAAGTAAACTGAATAAAAAATTATCAGTATTAAAGGAAGATAATTTTGAAATAAATTTATATTAAAAAAATAGCCTAATAAGATAATTGGCAGCCACATTAAAGCTTGCAAAAAAACAAATAATGAAAGTATGTTTTTTCTTGAGATTTTTTCCATTAGTTTTGAACCATATAACTGAGAGAGAGGATAAATTAAACCTGTGAATGAGGTTAAAAATCCAATATGAGCATTATTTGCATTTAATGCTAATGCATAAGGAACAATATACTGATTACCCAAACCAAATGTTGCAGCTGAAAACGAACCCTCTTTTATTGATACTTTTCTTGTTTTCTGATTTTTCAGTTCTTCCTCTTCTTTTGCCTCTTTTTTCATAAAATTAATTAAAAAAAAGAATATAAAAACATAACGAAATTGAGAATTTGAATTGCTAGAATCTAGTGTGAATTGAACTAAATCTTTATGTCTTCGATAAATTCTTTATTAACTCTAAGAGTTTTTGACGAAACTTTTCGAAGATGGTAGGAAATTGATTTTTTATTTCCAATTGCAACATATACTACTTTCTTTTTAAATCTTTCAATGGCTGCCTTGACTGCTCCTGAAAAATCCCCGTCATTTGAAATCAAATAAGCTTCATCATAAATATCTGCTTGCCCATCTAAAACCAAGTCTAATGCAAGATTTATGTCAGTAGCTTTTTCAACATAATACTCTTCCCCATCTCTTTTTCTTTTTTCTAATCTGCCGAAAATAATTTTCAGTTTTTCTACTTTTTTTAGTTTTTCGAGAAATTTCTGCTGTTCTGCGTACATTTTTGGATTGCTTTCTCCAACAGGCGCAATATAATAGTTAATCTTGATTATTTCTTTGTTTTTAGCTATTTTCTTGCAAAATTTTTCAATATCTATCTTGTAATCGAATGCATTTTTAACAGAAAAATAAAAATTGATTCCATCAATATAGATTACGACTTTTTTATTTTTAGAAACCATTTGAATATAAAACATGGGGTTAGTTTCCTACCCCCATGGACTTAATTAGTAATTATACTGCTTTTTAATTATTTAAATGTTTTTATTCAGATTTAAATTTTGTATCAATCAAGTAGAAATAAGAATATAACAAATCAGAAATAACCCCTGTTCAATTCTTAATGCACCAGGCGGGAATTGAACCCACGTCACAAGCTTTTTCCTAATCCTGTTTTGTTTAGGAGATTGGGAAGCTTGAATCTTACCACTGGACCACTGGTGCATTTAGTTTTATTTTTAATTTTCTAAAAATTTTTTTAATTTGTTTAATGCAAGTAATCTCATTGAGATTTTATTTTTTTCTTTTTCAGTCATTTGAGCAAATGTTTTGTTATAATTGTCAGGGATAAAAACAGGATCCCATCCAAAATTTGTATTTCCTTTGGGTTTTTCCGGAATTATACCAGTCAATTTTCCTGAGAATATTTTTAAATTATTTCCATCATGATATCCAATGCAGGTTTCAACTTCAGCTTTATTCCCATATATTTTAGATAGATTGCATATTCCTTTATTTCCTATTGAATTTAAAACCCATTTAATCAATGCTCCGGGAAAATTTATGCTTTTAATATAAAAGCCTGTGTCTTCCACAATAACTGGTTTTTTTGTGATTTTATATGCTCTTAGTATTTTATCTTCTACAACTTTTTTAACATCAATTGCCTGAATTTCTGGTAAATCAATGTTTTTTTGTTCTATTTTTTTATTTAAAATTTGTTCAAACTCTCTTAATTTGTTTTGATTAGAAGTTATAAATTGCATTATTTTAGTAAAACAACTGCGTTTTTATATTTTCTGATAAATTTGAAGAACTTCAAAAAATTTTTAAACTCCAATCATTAATACTTTTGACAATGAAATCTGAGCCAGAATGGTTTTATGGAACGAAAGGAGCAGTAGAAAGACCTACTAACAGAGCAAGAGGATTATTTCCTGTTGAAAGATTTTTTGCAAGGTATGTTGATGAATATGGGGGAATAGAAAGATTAAGATGTGTTAGACATAATGGCAGATATGAGAGAAAAGTTTACCAAAGAGCTAATGATGAATTAAGAAACAAACCTTTTATTGGGGAACTGATTAAGAAGGCAGAAGAGCAAGCAGATAGTGATAAATCTGTATATATTGTTGATGGAAATCTTTCAGACAGATTAATCCTCCCTTTTAGTGATTTAATAACCCAGGTTGAAGAGCCATTAGAAAGAGCTTTATTACAAGGGAAAAATGCAAGAGATTCTTTATTGAACTTTGGTAATGGAGAACTAACATTTATTATGGACTTAGATATCAGTTAATCTTAAATATACTAATTTTATATTGTAATTATGGCAAAGGAAAAAGCATTTTATGTTACTACAGCAATTGATTATGTCAATGCTAGTCCTCATATAGGGCATGCATTTGAAAAAGTTTTAGTTGATGCTATATCAAGGTGGAAAAAATTAAAGGGGAAAGAAGTGAGATTTTTAACTGGAACAGATGAAAATGCTCAAAAAAATGTTCAGGCAGCAAAAGATGCAGGAGTTGATGTTAAAGATTTTGTAGATAAAAATTCTAAATTATTTATCAAGTTATGTGAAGTTTTGAATATAAATTATGATGAGTTTATTAGAACAACGCAGCAAAAACATAATAGAAAATCACAGGAGATATTTAAAAAAGTTTATGATAAAGGAGACATTTACAAAGGGAAATATGAAGGTTATTATTGCCAGGGATGTGAGGCATTTTTAACTGAAAAAGATTTAGTTGATGGGAAATGTCCTGAACATTACAAAGAGCCAGAATGGTTTTCCCAGGAAACTTATTTTTTCAAATTAAGCAATTATAAAGATAAAGTTTTAAAATTTATTCAAGATTATATTATTCCCGAGGAAAGAAAAAATGAGATTATCAGCAGGTTAGAAAGCGAAGAGTTAAAAGATTTATCTGTTTCGAGAATTAATCTCGATTGGGGGATTGATGTTCCGATTGATAAAAACCATAAAATTTATGTTTGGTTTGACGCATTGATAAACTATCTTTCTGGTGCAGATGGAGAGTGGCCTGCTGATTTGCATGTAATTGGCAAAGGGATAAATTGGTTTCATTCAGTTATCTGGCCTGCAATGTTAATGTCAGCTGAAATTGAACTGCCAAAAAAATTGTTAGTTCATGGTTATCTGAATTTAAAAGGAGAAAAAATGTCAAAATCAAAAGGTAATGTTATTGACCCTTTAAAATTAGCTGAAAAATACAAATCAGATTCTATTAGGCATTCATTACTAAGATGTTCAGTATTTGAAGATTCAGATTATTCTGAGCAAATATTAATTGAAAGACATAACACAGAGTTAGCAAACAAATTCGGCAATTTAGTTTCAAGAGTTACAAGTTTGGCTGAGAAATATGGTATTGAAAAAAACGATAATAAACTGATTAAGAAGTTAAAGCTGGAAGAAATTGAGAAGTTAATGGAGGGTTATGAATTAGATAAGGCATTAAATTTAATATTTGAATTTATTGATGTTTGCAATGAGTATGTTCAGGAAAAAAAGCCCTGGAAAACTGAAGATAAAAAGGTGTTATATGAATTAGCTGATTCTATAAAAGCAATAGCAATATTTTTGTTTCCGTTTATTCCCGAAACATCTGAAAAAATTGCCAGGCATTTTGGATTTGAGATTAAATTTGAAAATATAAAAAAGCAATTAAAAGAAAAGCAGATTAAAAAATCTGAGATTTTATTTGAAAAAATAAAAAATGAATAAATTTGAGAAATACAGAAGACAAATTGACAAAATAAACAATAAAATTATTTCTTTATTAGCTGAGAGAATGAAAATTGTAAAGAAAGTAGGGGAATATAAAAAGAAGAACAATATGAAGATTACAGATAAAAAAAGAGAAGAGAAAATCTATGCCGAAGTTAGAAGAAATGCTAAAAAATATGATTTATTTCCTGAATATATAGAGCAGGTATTCAGATGCATAATCAGTAATTCCAAAAAAGCTGAAAAATAATATTAAGAAACTTATAAAAATAAATAATCATTATGATTTCTATGGCTAAGGGAAGAACCAGTAAAAAGCAAAATAGAAAGTATGTGATAGGGATAATTGGAGGAACAGGGTTACTAGGAAGAACATTTGCAAAATTTTTCAGAAAACATAATCATAAGGTTTTAATTGCTGGAAGAAAAACCAAATTAAATTATGGAGATTTGGCTGAAAAATGTGATGTTGTTATATTCTCCTTGCCAATTAGTGTAACTCCGAAAATTATAAAGAAAATCAGAAAAAAAGTTAGAGCTAATCAGTTATTAATGGATTTTACTTCAGTTAAAAGAGATTCTGTAAAGGAAATGATGAAATCCAAAGCATCAGTGATTGGTTTGCATCCGATGTTTGGTAAGGTTGAGAGCTTGAAAGGAAAAACAATTATAGTTATTCCAGCTAGAATAAACAGAAATGAAGAATGGATGACATGGTTGTTATATTTGTTTAAAAAGGGAAATGTTAAAGTTAAGGTTACAACTCCTGAAAACCATGATAAAATTATGGCAGTCTTGCAGGGTTTAATGCATTTTAATTTTATTGTAATGAGTAAGACATTGAGAGAAATTGAAAAAAAGTATAAGATTAATTTAGATGAGCTGATTGATTTTGGAGGCATTATTTACAAATTAAGATATGAGATGATTTCCAGAATACTAAATAATGAGGGTGAAATGCATGCTGATATATCAATAAAAAACAAAACAACAAACACAGTTTTAAAAGAATATGAAAAGCAGGTTAAACAATTGAGAAAGATAATTGGAAGGGAAAATAAAAAATAATTTGTAAAGTTTTATAATGAAGCAGGAGATTTTTATAAAAATTTTAAAAAACAGGCATTAGAAGATACTACAAAGTTAATTGAACAATTTTCAGAACTAGAAAATAAAAAGCAAAAGAAGCAGAAGATGAAATCAAAAACTAGAAGCAAATCAAAATCAAATAAAAAATGATAGCTACTTTAGGACCAAACGGAACATTTTCAGAATTGGCATGTAAAAATTACACAGATGAAGAAATTTTATTTTGCAAAAACATAAAAGAGGTTTTTGATGCTGTTGAATTTAACAAAGCCAGAATAGGAATGGTTCCAGTAGAAAATATGCTGGATGGTTCTGTTGGGGAAACTTTGGATTTGTTGCATAGAGGTAATGTTTATGTTATTGATGAAGTTCTTGTTGAGATACACATGTATTTAGCAGGGAAAAATAGTTTAAATGACATAGAAGTTGTAATGTCTAAAGATAAAGCATTAGGGCAGTGTTTAGATTTTATTAGAAAGCATAATTTTGAAATAAAAGAAACCTTATCTACTGCTGAAGCAATGAAAATTGTTTCAGAATCGGAAAAAAAATATGGCGCTATAGGAACAAAATTAGCTGCTGGGCAGTATGGTTTGAAAATTTTAGCAGAAAATATTGAAGACTTCAGAAACAATGTTTCTGACAGTGCTCAGAAATCTTCCGATTTCCGACATAATAAAAACAATATTACAAGATTTTTTGTTATTAGTAAAAAAAAGAAAGAAAAGAACATAAGAAAAAATCCAGATAAAAAATACAAAACAAGCATAGCAATTAAACCAAATGAGGACAGACCAGGTTTACTACATGACTTATTGCAGGCATTTGCAAAAAGAAATATTAATTTGACTAAAATTGAATCTCGTCCTACTAAGATAAACTTAGGAGAATATATATTTTATATTGATTTTGAAGGACATGAGAAAGACGAAGATGTTAAAAAGGCATTTGAAGAATTAAGAAAATTGGATGATTTGAAAATATTTGGAAGTTATGAAAAGAAATTTTAAAATGGGAGCAAATATACAAAAAGAGTTGGAAGAGGAAGATGATAAAAAATTGAATAATTTTCATAAGGAATTTTCTAATTTTCCAAAAAAACAAGATATTAATCAGATAGAAAATAAAAAATTAAAAAAAGAATTTGCAAAATTTATTTTACAGCTAATTAAAGAAACATATAAGGATATTAAACCAATAAGTAATACTTGTGAGAATATTTGAGGGTTTGTTCAGTATGATTTTGATGATGAGATAGATGAAGTTATTAGCATAGCTTACAATCAGGAAGTTCCAGTTGATAGTGAAGAAAAAACACTTGAAGAATGGGGCAAAATGAAAAAATTATTAGAAAAATATATTAAATCTCTAATATTGTTATAGATATGAAAATAAAAATAATAACTAAATATGGAGAAGTCAATGCTGAGTTGAATGGTACTGAGACAGCTAAAGAGATTTATGATAATTTGCCTATAGAAGGAGAAGCAAATGTATGGGGAGAAGAAATATATTTTAAAATTCCTGTTTCCAGAGAAACTGAAGAGCCAAAAAAAAGAACGATGGAAATTGGAGATTTAGCTTATTGGAGTGAAGGGAAAGCATTTTGCATATTTTTTGGCAAAACTCCTGCATCTATTGATGAAAATCCAAGAGCAATTTCTGATGTAACTTTTTTAGGGAGAGCAAAAAATATAGAAATGTTTAAAAAAGTTAAAGACAATGAAAAAATAACTCTTGATAAAGCTGAGGAAAATATGGATAATAAAGAGGAGGATAATGAAGATGAGTGAGGAAAATAATGAAGGAATTGTCAAATTTTCAGAATGGATGAAACTAGATTTAAGAGCTGGCAAAATATTAAAAGTAGAAGATATAGAAGGAGCTGATAAGCTGTATAAACTTGAGGTAGATACTGGAGATAAAAAAAGAGTTTTAGTAGCAGGCTTGAAACCTTATTATGAAAAAGAGGAATTGATAAATAAAAGATGTGTTGTTTTTTGCAATTTAGAGCCAAAAAAAATGAAAGGGATTAAAAGCGAGGGAATGATATTAGCAGCTGTAAATGAAGGTGAATCTAAAGTTAATTTGCTGCAGCCAGATAAAGAAATTGAATCAGGTTCAAAAATCAGGTAATTAGACATATAATTCTAAGGATAAGCATATTTTTAAAATCAAATAGAAAAAGAATTCCTGGAAAGATTAGTTCAATGAGATATATTGAAAAGATTGCAGAATTAGCTTTATTAGAAGAAATAATTGTATAATCATAATCCAACTTTTCTTAAAACTTTTTCAAACAAAGAATCTTCTTTAATTGGTCTTCCCAATATTTTTCTTGCAACTTTGTCATAGGCTTTAGCTGCTTTGGATTTAGGATGAGTATGATAAATGGCATCTTTTCTTGCTAAAGATTCCTGCATTTTCTTTTCTTCGGGAACAATTCCTAAAACAGGAATTTCTAACATCTCCCTAATGCTTGTTAAAGACATTTCAGTTGGCTTTCCTTTATATCTTGTTATTATTACCCCCCGAACAGTTTTGCCTTTTTCATCAGCAACTTTTATTGTTTTTAATGCATCAGTAACTGAAGGTATTTCTGGGTGGGTGACAATAATCAATTCTTCTCCGGCTTCAATTACTTTTAATGATTCTTCGCCTAATCCTGCAGGGGAATCCAGGATGATAATATCTGAATAATTTTTTAAATTATTAGTTATTTCTGAAAACTTATCTAATTTTAATTTTTTTAATTCTTTAATTGATAAATCTGAGGGAATAATTTTAGTTCCAGAATCATGCTCATAAATAGCTTCATGTATCTCAGCTTCATCCCTTAAAACATGATTTAATGTTATTGGAGCAATTGGTGCTCCCAGATATAATCCAACATTAGGAGTGGTAAGATTTGCATCTACTACAACAACATTTTCCCCCATTGAATTGAAAGCTGCACCTAAATTAATTGCAGTGGTGGTTTTACCAACACCTCCTTTTCCTGAAGTCACAACATAAATTTTAGCCATTTTAAAAATTTATTTTTTAGATATTAAAAATCTTTTGATTTTTGGTACTTATTAAGAAACAAATTGTTTTATAAAGCTTATGTATTTGTCAATTATTATACTGTACTCTTTTAATTTGTCCAAATCAATATTTACATAATCTCCTTTATCCATAACTTTTAAAGTTAGGTTTTTTCTAAATTCGCTTTCTCTTTGTTTTTGGGCATTTTCGATTCTTTTAAAAAATTCATATAACTCCAAAGTTTCCATAATTTCCGGAGTTTTTTTAAACACTTCTTTTAATTTTTCGAGTTTCATTCGAGGAGCAGTCGGAATAGAAGAAATTTTTTTCTTTTTCTTTACTTGTTCAAGCAACATATCCATACCTACCTCTATTAAACTTCGCCATCTTGCTATCAAGTTTAGCATAACATCAACTGTTTTAGTGTATTTTAAACTTACATATAGAAGATGGTCTGCACTAATTTTTTCCTGTATTATTCTCTCCATTTTTTTTGAAAAATGCTGAAAGGGCTAAAAATTACTATGTTATGGTAATATAAATACCTTTCTATTCTTCTCATATTTTCCTTCTTATTTTATTTTCTGCTTTTTTAAGAATTTGTTTGGTTTTAATTAGAAACTCCTTGATATCTGGCAAATCTATAGTTTCTGTATGTAAATTGTCAGTCATTATTACAATTTTATCCTTTTTTACAAATTCTAAAGGGGAATTTTTGTGTTTTTGAGTTAAAGTGAATACTTTTGAAATTACATTCATTTCTTCTTCAGTTATATTATAACGGGAAGCACATTTCTCTTTAAATGTTCTAAAGTTCTCTTTTGGGTCTTTATACAGCTGAATTCTCTTATATAGATACTCATATTGTAAAATTGAATTTAAAATATTCATTAAAGCTGTATTAAGCTGATTTAAGATTTTCAATAGCAATCGTTTTTCTTTTATTAATGGGTAAGTCATATAAGTCATATGGTCAGCTGTTTTTAAAATAGATATAGAATTCTCTAAGTATTCAATATATTTTTCCATTTTCCCTTAGTTAGTAAAATCAAAGAAACAGGGGTTAATATATTTTATGTTTAACTTAATGTCAGAAATCAAAGATTTCTGAGCACTGTCAAAAGTCTTAAGAATTTTGAAGACTTAAAATTGCTTCAGCTAAATCTCCATTTGCATCTTCTAAAGCTTTTTTTGCTTTTTCTTTACTACAACTAGTTTTTTTCATAACCTGTTTTATGTCTTCTTCTGTTATTCCTTGCTCTTCATTTATTTCTCCAGTAATCTGAAATGATTCCTGTCCCTGCATGTTCACTTTCACAACTGACGGATTATCTATGATTATATTAGAACCTTCTTTTTCAATAATAACTCTTTTTGCAGGAATTTCTTCCTGAGAAATTCCCATTTTTTTCATCATTCCCTGTATTTTCTTTGGATTAATATTCATCTTAACCAGCTATAGGCCATAAAATTTTTAGTGCTGTAACAAATATGATAGCCAGAATAATTAAAACAATTACATGTTTTGGATCTAACATTATCTTACTTTTATATTCTTCATTATATCTCATTAACCCGCCAAACCCAGCAGGCATGTTTATGTTTTGTGCCATGATTATTTGTATTATTTTTTGTTTTTAAATTTAACTACTAATCTTAATTCCTTGTCTTTGTAGCCATGTTTCAACAGGAATCCTCGATTTTACTTGGTCATCTTCAAGAATCTCAATTTCTAAGTCTCCTTTTACTCTAATTTCGCGTGTTCCAGTGAAAGGATTTGTTACTGCAAATAAATATCTTGATATTTCTTCATCTAAAGTAGCAGGAATATATTTTCCTAAAAGTTCTCCATTTTTATATAATCTATATTCAGCTCCCATATTTTGAAAAACGAAAGAAATTTATAATTGTTTCTATTTCATTTTTTCAATAACTTCATCTTCCTTTTTTTTAGTATGGGTTTTTCCAAATCTGACTAATACCGGATTTATCTTCTTCCAGTATTTTTTTGGAAATAATTCTTCCAAATCAGATTCAATTTTGTCCGGTTTTTTATGTGTTGTCCAGTTTAATTTTTGCGAAATTCTTTTAACATGTGTGTCAACAGCTATTGCATTTTTATTTTCTTTTTCAGTTAAATAAACATTGGCTGTTTTTCTTCCCACTCCTGGCAGTTCAGTTAATTTTTCTCTTGTGCTGGGAATTCCTTTTTTGTTAATTATTTTTGCAGTTTCTTTTATGTGCTTGGCTTTTGTTTTATAATAATTAATTGGTTTGATTATTTTTTTAATTTCATTTAAATCTGCACTTGCCAGTTTTTTCAGTGAAGGAAATTTATTAAATAGCTTTTTTGAAATCGGAATTGTTTTTTCATCCCTGTTTTGAGCTGATAAAATCGTAACAATAAGAGTTTTCCATTTTGTATTCCATGATTCAGATGCTAATCTCATTTTTTCGGAATTTTTCTTAAGAAAGTTTAATTGTTTAATAGCTTTTTTAGTTTTAACCATTATAAGAAAATAAAGAATACTTTTTTAAATACTTATCTTTTATTTTTCTTATGAGCAAGAAGAATGCATATAATGCTGAAGAAGTAGAGGAAAAATGGAGAAATTTCTGGGATAGAGAGAAGATTTACAAGTTTGACAAGAAAAGCAAGAAACCTATATATTCAATAGATACTCCTCCTCCCACAGTTTCTGGTAAGATGCATATAGGGCATGCTTTTAGTTATGCTCAGCAGGATTTTGTTATAAGATTTAGGAGAATGTTTGGTTATAATGTTTTTTACCCTTTTGGAACTGATGATAATGGTTTAGCTACAATAAGACTTATTGAAAAAGAGAAAAAAGTAAAATCATTTGATTTAGGTAGAGAAAATTTCATCAAATTAGTTTTGGAAACTTTAGAAAATGAGCTAAGACCTCAATATATTAAAGACTGGAAAAGATTAGGAATAAGCTGTGACTGGGATATTTTTTATACTACTATTGATGAGCATTCAAGAAGAATTTCTCAGCTTTCTTTTTTGGATTTGTATGAAAAAGGAAGAGAGTACAGGAAAAGAACACCTTTTTTCTGGTGTCCCGAATGTCAGACTTCTATTGCGCAAGTTGAAATGAAAGATAAAACAAAGAAAAGCAAATTTGTTTACATCAAATTTGATACTTCTTTAGGTAAACAGATAACAATTGCAACTACTCGTCCCGAATTAATGGCTGCGTGCGTTGCTGTTCATGTTCATCCTGATGATAAGAGATATAAGGAATTTATTGGAGAGAAAGCTATATTACCAATATATAATAGAGAAGTTCAAATTTATGCAAATAAAGATGTTGACATGGATTTTGGAACAGGAGCAGTATACCATTGCACTTTTGGAGATATGGATGATGTTGAGTGGATTGAAAAATTTGATATTCAACCTATAGAAATTATGGATAAAGATGGAAAATTAAATGAAAAAGCTGGAAAATACAAAGGATTAAAATCTGAGCAAGCAAGAAAAGCAATTATAGATGATTTGAAGAAATTGGAAAGAATAGAAAAAGTTGAACCAATAGAGCATGTTGTTAATGTTCATGAAAGGTGCGATACTGACATTGAAATTTTAATGACTGAACAATGGTTTATCAAATATTTAGATTTAAAAAAAGAGATGTTAAAATGGGGCAAAAAACTTAATTGGTTTCCAAAATATATGAAAGTAAGGTATGATAACTGGGTCAAGGGTTTGAAATATGATTGGAGTATTTCAAGACAAAGATTTTTCGGTGTTCCGATTCCTGTTTGGTATTGTAAAAAATGTAATGAGATTATTTTACCTGAAGAATCTCAGCTTCCAATAGACCCGTTAAAAGATAAGCCAAAGAAGAAATGTAAATGCGGTTCAGATGAATTTGAAGGAGAAAAAGATGTTTTAGATACATGGGCAACTTCTTCTTTAACTCCCAGGTTAGCTATTGAGTTAATGCCGGAAGCAATACAAAAAAAATTATATCCTATGGATTTAAGACCTCAGGCTCATGACATTATAACTTTCTGGTTGTTTAACACTGTGGTAAAAAGTAATTTGCATTATAATAAAAATCCGTTTAAAGATGTTGTAATCTCAGGATTTATTTTAGATCCTGAAGGTAAAAAAATGTCTAAATCAAAAGGAAATGCAATTGCTCCCCAGGATGTTTTTAAGTTATATGGTGCAGATGCTTTCAGATATTTGGCAGCTTCTTCAAAATTGGGAGAAGATTTATCATATCAGGAAAAAGATTTGATAACTGGAAAAAAATTCATAACAAAAATAATTAATGCATCTAAATTTGTGTTTATGCATATAAAAAATAAACCCAAAAAAAATAAATTAAATGAAACAGATAGATTATTTTTATCAAGATTAAATAATCTAATTAAACAAGCTACAGAAAATTTCGAAAATTATGAATATTCAAAAGTAAAACAGGATGTTGACAACTTTTTTTGGAAGGATTTCGCAGACAATTACTTAGAGATTATTAAAGACAGAGTATACAATGATAGAAAAGGAAAAGAATCAGCATTATTTACATTATATAATTCTTTATTAGCAATTTTGAAAATGTTTTCTCCCATAACTCCTTTTGTCACTGAGGAACTTTATCAAACCTATTATAAAAAATTCGAGAAAGATAAATCAATACACATTTCTAAATGGCCAGAAATTGTAAAGATTACAAACAAGAAAGAGGATGAAGCAATCTATGACTTATTATTAGACGTTATTTCAGATGTAAGAAAAGAGAAATCAGATAATCAAAAATCTGTAAAAGCTGAGATTATTTTAACTTTAGAAAAAGAAAAGCAGGAAAAGTTAAAAGATATGTTGGATGATTTAAAATCAGTTTTAAATGTTAAAGAGTTGAAACAGGGAAAATTTAAAGTTGAATTTGCGGATTAGCTGTTACATTAGGTTCAATTAAAATGTTTCTAAAACCTGGTTTTTATTTTTTCCAAATCTCTTTTTTGTTTTTATAACTAAATTTTTAAAATAATCTGGGTTAATTAAGTATAGTCCTGAAGCTATCAATAAAAATCCCTGTAATATTGGCACAATTAGTCCAATTATTCCTATAATAACAAGGAGCATCCCAGTGGAAATTCTTATCATTTTTTTTGTTTTTTTATTCATGAATGTATAAATAAAGCATTATTTATGAACCTACGCAATTATTCATAATCGATTTTTAAATAATCTGGACTAAACAAATTGCGGAAAAACCCTATGCCGAATTCAAAACATTCTAAATGTTATAGAAATACCATTATAGAATTTTATGAATATCATATTGCTTTCAATCTTGATATAACGGGCTAAGTAAAATGATAAGGGATTATCAAGATTTTGGAACAGGATTAGAGGGAATTGTAGATTCTTTAATTAATATTTTGTTAGGAAACTGAGTTAATTAATAGAAAAGGATTTAAAAACTATTCTCCATAATTAAAAATATGCCAGCACTAACCAAAGATGAATTAGAAGAAGTATTGAAAGAATTAAAAAATGTTAGGGGAAGACATACTGAATTAGTGACAGTATATATTCCTGCAGATTATAACATTAACACTGTAGCAAGGCAAATAGATGATGAAAAAGGAACAGCAACCAATATCAAATCAAAATCAACAAGAAAAAATGTTTTGGATGCATTAGAAACAATTTCAAGAGAATTAAAATTGTATAAACAAACACCAAAAAATGGAATGGCTATTTTTTGCGGGAATGTTTCAGAAAAAGAAGGGCAAACGGATATTAAACTATGGGTTTTAGAGCCTCCCAAATCTCTGAATACAAGATTATACAGATGCGACCAGGAATTTGTATTAGACCCGTTAGAAGAAATGCTGGAAGTGGATGAAGTTTATGGATTAGTTGTTATGGACAGGAAAGAAGCTACAATTGGATTATTAGAGGGAAAGCATATTAAATTATTAAGACATTTAACCTCAGGAGTTCCTGGAAAGTATAAAACTGGCGGGCAGAGCTCGCAGCGTTTTGAAAGATTAAGAGAGGAAGCAGCTAAGGAGTTTTACAGGAGAATATCTGAGAATATGAAAGAGGTGTTTTTTGACAATGATAAACTAAAAGGAATCATTGTTGGAGGACCGGTTCCAACAAAAGAAGAATTTATGGAGCAGGCACAATTAGTTACTCAGTTAAAAGAAAAAGTAATCGGATTAAAAGATATCGGAAACACAGACGAATCTGGATTGGAAGATTTAGTAGAAGCTTCTCAAGAATTATTGCAAGAACAGGAAATAATTCATGAAAAACAGGTTTTAGAGAATTTTTTTGAATCATTAGGAAAATCTCAAGATGCAATATATGGTGAAGAAGAAGTTAAAAAAGCTTTAAAATACGGAGCTGTAGGCACATTAATATTAAGTAAAAGTTTAGACAGGAAAAAAATAACAGAATTAACTAAATTGGCTGAGAACATTTCAGCTGAAGTGGAGATAGTTTCTACAGATACTCCCGAAGGAGAGCAATTTAAAAATTTGAAGGGCATTGGAGCATTATTAAGATTTCATGTTTAAGATTTCACTATGAATATGAATACGAAGCTATATAATCTATTAAGAAAAAGAAAAAGGGGAGTAAGGCTTTACAAAAGAAGTATTAAAGCCAGAGCCAAACAACAGCTGGAACAATTCAAAAGTTATCTTAAAATTTCGCTAATTTGTGCAGGAATTTTGTTTATACTATTATTTTTGTTCACTTCAGTTTTAAGAATCCATTACTTAATTTCTTTTTTAATTTCATTTGCTATTGCTGGTTCATTTAATTTTTTTTTAAACAGATATAGAACATTTAGAGGATTTAATCCTATTAAACTAACAAAATTATATTACAAATTTTTTGTTGTAAGTTCATCTTCTTTTTTGTTAAATATCCTTTTTCTTTTTTTGCTTGTTAATTTTTTCAATATATGGTATTTATTAGCTCAGTTTTATATTGCATTGATTGGATTACCTATAATGTATTTTGTTCATAAAAAATGGACCTTTGATTTTTTTTAATTCAAAGAAAGTTTTAAAAATATTCTTTTTTATATTAAACATATGGAAAATCAGTATAAATTTGCATTAGCAGTTTTGTTTGTTGCTTTAATACTACTTATTGCCGGTTTCATCTCATATTATCTATTCTCACCAAAAATTGCTGCTTCTCCTGTGGAAGAGGGAATTGATGAGGGTATACAGTCAGTTTTAACTGAAAACAATAAAGTTTATTTGCTGTTAATTTTGTTAGTTTTAGTTATCTTAATCACTATCTCCTTTGTAGCTAAAAGAGTAAGAAGCATTGAAGACATGTTGTATGAAGAAAATTTATAAACAAGCTATTTCTTATGAATTTATGGAAGAGCATAATAAAAAAAAGGATTTAAAAGAGATTAATGTGAATTCTAAGACGATTGAAGAATTGGAAGACCAGTCGGGTAATCTAAAAAAAATAGAAGCTTCTTTATTCATAGCTGGAAGATATCTAAGTTTGAAGGATTTAATCACTTTAACAGATATCAATCCTATTTTACTAAAAGAATTATTAGAGAGATTAGTTGAAAAATATGAAAGTGATAATACTGCGATAACAATTGTGAAAAAACAAGATTCATGGAAAATGGATGTTAAATCAGAGTATACAAGTTTCATTAATAAATTAGCAACAGGCTCAGCAGAATTTACAAAAGCTGAGCAGGAAACTCTGGCTATCATAGCATATAAACAACCAGTCAAGCAATCAGTAGTTGTTAAGATAAGAGGAAATAAAGCTTATGACCATATTAGGAATTTTATTAAGTTAGGTTTGGTAAAAGCAAAAAAAGCAGGACATACAAAAGAATTAAATTTATCTGAGGAATTTTATGACTATTTCCACATAAGGAAATCTAATTTTAATAATTCGCATTCTGAAGAGTCTGAGTAAAATGGAATGGTTATCTTATGTTTATTTTTTGTATATGTTTATAGGATTATATCTTGCTTTGTTTTATATAATTATTTATTTAAAAAACAGGAAAAACATGTTTGATTATCCCAGACTGACTGAAAGTTATCCCCTGAGTATTGTTATTCCTTGTTATAATGAAGAGAAATTTATTGGAAATACAATTCAGAGAATATTAGATTCTGATTATAAAGGACTGAAAAAGGTTATAGTGGTAGATGATTGTTCAACAGATAATTCATATGAATTCATCAAAAAAATAGCAGAAAAAAATGATAAAGTATTAGCAGTTCAAACGCCAGAAAACACAGGAAATGCTGCAGGCGCAAAAAATTTTGGTTCTAATTTTGTTGAAACAGAATTAATTGGTTTTACAGATGCGGATTCTTTTCCTGAAAAAGATGCAATAAGTAAGATGGTGGGTTACTTTGACAGAGAAAAAGTAGGTGCTGTTACATGCTCAATTTTTGTTAAAAATACAAAGAGATTTTTCACTAAATTACAAGCTATTGAATATGCAACAATAATATGGTCAAGGAAATTATTAGGGTATGTTGATGCTATCTATGTAACTCCAGGGCCATTAGCTATTTATAGAAAAAAAGTTTTTGAAGAAATTGGGAAGTTTGATGAAAAAAACTTAACTGAGGACATTGAAATGACCTGGAGATTAGCAAAATATGGATATAAACGTGAGTTAAGTGTTCCAGCCAGAGTATGGACATATGCGCCTGAAAAATTTAAGCAGTGGTGGAAACAGAGAATAAGATGGAATGTAGGAGGAATCCAGACAATAAATAAGTATAAACAATATTTTCTTAAAAAAGGAACTTTAGGATTTTTCATACTTCCTTTTTTTATTGTTTCATTGTCTTTAGGTTTGGTGGGTTTGTCAATTTTTGTTTATCTGATTTTAAGGAGGATTTATTTTACATATATATTTACTAACCTGTCTTTTTCAGCTAATACTTCTTTGTTAACTTTAGAAGAGTTTTATATTACTCCTTCAATTTTAAATTATTTTGGGATTAGCTTATTTTTATTAGGATTAGCATTTACTCTTTTTGCCTTAAATATGATGAGAAAGCAAAAAGTGAAAAAAGTAGGTTTTTTTACACTAATAGTGTATATGGTGGTTTATTTAACATTGTATCCGATAATCTTATTAACTTCAGTTTATAAGTTTGCAAGAGGAACAGGCACATGGGGGACAAAATAATGTTAAAGAAAAATAAAAATGCTTTTTGGCAGGCACTTCTTTTAGCTTTGGCAATATTTGCAGTAGGAATTTTTCTAGGATTTATTTTGGAAAGCTCAAGAGTTGACAGGATTGCAGAATTATCTGAAATATCTGAATTAAATTTGCTGGATGTTAAACTTCAGTCTGAGTTATACACTTCATTTCCAGATGAAATTGATTGTGGTGTAGCAATTGAAGAAAATATAAGATTTGCCGATAGGGTTTATGAAGAAGCTAAATTATTAGACAGATATGAAACAGCAGCAAGAATTTCACGAGATATACAACTGCAGCATAAAAGATATGATTTGTTAAGAACAATGTTTTGGTTAAATAGCATAAAATTAAAAAAGGAGTGTGATGCAGATTTTCATACTGTGACTTATTTTTATCAGTATAATGAACCAGGAGTTGAAAAATCAGCTGAACAGGCTGTATTTTCCAATTTATTAAGGGATTTAAAAGAAAACAGAGGAAGCGAAATAATGCTTATACCCATTGCAGCTGACAACAATATTACTTCAGTTGAAATCCTTATGGATTCTTATGGGGTTACAGAATTACCTTCAATTTTAATCGATGAAGAAGTTATAATTGCTGAAGTTATAGATTTTGAACAACTAATGGAGATTATTGATAATATGTAGTCAAGCATAGAAAATAATAAAAATATCCTTTCTTTTAAATAAACATGGAACAATGCAAAATATGTGAAACACCTGAAACTCAAATTAGATTGTTTGATGGAATACACAATGATGAGATGGTTAAGATATGCGAAGAGTGTGCGAGACAAGAAGGAATTGTCATGATAAAAAAGCCTTCTACAAAACAGTTGAAAAATGCTGAAAAACCATATTCTGTATATGAAAGGTTAGCTAGAGTGTCCGGAGTTGGTGTTGCTGATAAAGACAAGAAAAAAGAGGAAATTAAAAAAATAGCAACTTTAGAGGGTTTAAGAAAGGGAAAAAAAGAAGAAAAAGCTGAAACAGAAGCAGAAATGAAATTAGTAGATAATTTTCACTGGAAAATATTAAATGCCCGGAGAAAAAAGAAATTAAGTATAAAACAGTTATCTGAATTGCTATATGAAAGCGAAGAAGCAATTAAAATGCTGGAATCTGGCAAAATTCCTGAAGAATCTGGAAAACTAATTGCGAAGTTAGAACAGTATTTTCAGATAAATCTTAGAGTGGAAAAGCCTCTTGAAGAAGAAATTAATATAGATGAAATTTCATTTAAAAAAGATAATTTAAGAAATTTAACTATTGGCAAACTGAGAAAACTGCAAAAATCCAGAGAAAAACCTAAAAAAGTTTCAGCTCAAGAAATAGTTAATGAAACTAAAAAAAACTCGGATTTAGTAGGAGATGACATAGAATTAGGATAAATTGAATTAAATTTTATTTTTTAAAATTAAAAACATTTATAAATGAAATATTTTTTGGTTTAGTATGAACATCGAGATTGTTAAAAATGAAAAAAATGAATTGGAAGTCAAATTGGATAATCTAACTGTAGCTGAGATTCTAAGAGAATACTTAAACAAAGATTCTGATGTTGAATTAGCTGCATGGAAGAGAGAACATTATGAAAGGCCTCTTTTATTTAAAATCAAAACAAAAGGAAAGAAAGCCAAGAAAGCATTAGATGATGCTGTTGAAGCAGTAAAAAAAGATGCAGATGAGATAGTTAAGGAAGTTAAAAAAGCCAAATAATTATCTCTTAAATAACTCGTTTTTTATATCTTTAACATATTTTCTTGCAAGATGCATTGGTTCTGGAAATTTATGAGGAGGAATTATGAATTTATTTGTCAGCTCCAATGCTGTTTTTATAGAAATAAAATTTCCAGGAGAAATATAAAGGGGTTTTGAACCTTTTTTGCTATGCAAAATTTTGCCTGCAACTTTTCCGTTTAGTAAAACATCATTACCTTTTTCTTCCCCAGCTAGTAATGAATCTGTAACACCCACTACAGGAGTTTGGGTGACTAATGAGAAATGTGAAGCTAATCCTAATCTTGGATGCAATAAGCCATTACCATGAACAAATATTACATCAGGCTTTTCATCTAGTTTATGGAAAGCTTCAGTCATACTAGGTAATTCTCTGTAAGCTCTAAATCCTGAAATGTAAGGAAACCTTAAATTGCCAGAAAAATATTCCTGATGCAGGATTTCCATTTTTGGGTTTACCACAATTATTCCTGAAACAATTTTGTTCTTATAAAAACCATTTTCAATTGAGGCAATCCTATCAGCTAATTTAAAATCAATTTTATCTTTTAAATGTAATTGCTTAGCTAATTTTTTCTGTTCTTTTTCTAGTTTTTTCAAATCTATATCAAATTTTTTAGCTAATTCCTCTTTTACCATAATTTAATCAGTGTTTTAGTATTAAAAAAGTTATGGTAAGATTTTTAAACCTTCCTTTTTTCCAAATAATATGTTTAATAAAAAGTGTACTTCTTGTGGTGAAGAATTAGAAAATGATTTTAGATTTTGTCCTTATTGTGGAGCAAGTTTAAAAAAAGAAGAAGATAGAAGAAACTATGGTTTATTAGGGAGAGATGATGATATTGATTTTAGAGATTTTAGATTGCCTTTTGGTTTTAATGGAATCTTTAAAAAATTAGTAAAGGAGTTGAACAAACAAATAAAAAACTCAAATTCCGGTTTTGGACAAGACAATAATATGAATTTTAAAAAAGGGATAAGAATCAACATAAGTTCTTCTGGGGAAGAGCCGAAAATAAGAGTTAATGAAATAGGGAATAAGAAAAAAAATAAAAAAAAGTCAGCTGTTATCAAAAATAGAACAATATCTCCAGAAAAAATGAAAAAATTTAGGGAATTGCCGAAATTAGAACCAGAAACAAATGTGAGAAGGTTAAGCAATAAACTGGTTTATGAAATTGATTTGCCTGGAGTTAATAGTCTAAAAGATGTTTTGATTAACAGATTGGAGAACAGTATTGAAATTAAAGCATTGTCAAAGAAAAAAGCTTTTTCAAAAATAATTCCTGTGAATTTGCCTTTAGTCAGGTATAATTTAGAAAAAGGAAAATTAATTCTTGAGTTAAAACCAAAAAATTAGTTTAGAAAGATATTTAAATAATTAATTCTAATAAATAATAAAAGATGGAACAAGTTCGAAAAGAGGACAATAGTAAAACTTTTTTAATCATTGGAATAATAATTCTGCTGGTATTAATAATCATTACAGGAATTTATTTGTATACAAATTTTATATTACCATCTCCTCCTGTTCCTGAAATTGTTCCTTCAATTCATCAGTTTTATGGAAGATTGTTTTATGAAAATGGGAGTTTAATGCCAAATACTCGTTTATATGCCAAGGTTGATGGAGATATTGAAGAAAATGCAGATGTTCTAACTGATTCAAACGGAGAGTATGGTTATACTCCTTTATTTTATGTTCAGAATGTTCCAAATGGTTCGACAATTGAGTTTTATGTTGAAGATACTGAAAATCTGAAAGTTGCTGAGTATAGTTTTTCTGAATTTGAATTAACTCAGCTGGATTTAACTTATGTCGAATCAGGATGTGGAAATAATGTAGTAGAAGCAGAAGAAGTTTGCGATGGGACTGACTTAAATGGAAAAAATTGCATAACTCAGGGATATGATTCTGGAACATTAAAGTGTTCATCAGATTGTTTAAGTTTTGATACTTCAGGATGTTCAGTTACTCAGGATGATGGAGGTGGAGGGGGGGGTGGAGGAGGAGGTGGAGGAGGTTCTGGAGCTGCAACATATACTATTTCATCTAGGCAATGTGAGGAAGGATATACTAGGACATTAGAAGCAGGAGATAAAATCAGGATACCTTTTGATGGGATATATAAAAATGTTAAAGTCACTGATATAACATCATCAAGTGTTGAGCTGATGGTTTATACTATACAGACTAGTCTTAATGCCGGGCAGACTAAAAGATATGATTTAGATATGAACAATGTAAGTGATTTGCAAGTAAAATTAAACGGAATCTCCAGTGATAATAACGCAAATATTGAAGTTACCTGTATAGAGGAGACTGTAACTACAACGGAGGTATGTATAGATACATGTGGTTCATTACAATATGAATGTGGTGTCCATACTATTTGCAGTGAAGAAGTAGATTGCGGAACATGCGAAGAAGGAATTTGTCAAGAAGGCAGATGTTTATTAGATGAAGAATCACCCCAACAAGAAGACACAGGTTTGCTATTTAAAGTTGTTTTGATTTTAGTAATTGTATTAATAGTTGCTACTATAATCTTCTATGTTCTAAAATCCAGATTGACACATAAAGAAATTTCAAGTATTAAAGATATGATTACAAATAATAAAGAAACTGGGAAAAGCAAAACTGATAAATCATTAAAATCAAATAAAAAAAGCAGAAAAAAAAGCAGTAAAAATAAGAAATAATTTCAATTAAAAAAGTAGTTTATAGATTCATTTATATTTTCAACTTCTTTTATCTGAATTCCTATTTCCTGACTTATATTCACTTTTTTAGGACGAGTTTCTGTTGAGCATATTTCAGTTGATCCAAATTCCTCGCAATTTTGAATAGTTTCATAAATTACATCTCTGTTTTGCAATAGAGGGACAAGAAAAATCCCAGCTCCTGCATTTTTTGCAGCTTTTGCTTTAGAAATTATTTCTGATACTGGTCCAATAGAACCATCACTATTTACAGAGCCTGTTATCATAACATTTTCATCTAGCGGAATTTCTAATATTGCTGCAATCGTAGCAATAGTTAAAGCAGCTCCTGCACTTGGGCCCCCTATAATTGAAGCATTTGCCTTTACTGTATATACAAAATCATATTCATCTAAATCATGGTTGGTTATATTTCCTGCTACCATTTTTGCAATCCTTATTGAATGCTGAGTATCTGCCCAGAATAATAAATTATCAATTTCTGTTAAAGTTCTTCCTGTTCCTTCTGTTTTTTCAACTTTTAAACTGGTGATTACTCCGTTGCCATCAGCATCAACTGCTGGCAAAGACATTGTTACTGATGTAGAATTATTAAACGAAATAAATTTTTCTCTGCTAATTTCCTGAATTATTTCTTCAGGAGGAATAAAAATTAAAAGCAGAAAATTTAAAAATAAAATTATAGATATGATGGTCACAAAAGCTTTCAAAATAAACTTCTTTTCTTGCTTCTTTTCCATGTTTAGATTATTTGAACTGTCTATATAAACTTTATCCAAATCCCACTACTTTTTTTAAGTATTTCAATACCATAAGGTTTTTATATTTGTAAACCTAGATTTAGCAAAAGAGGTTGAAGATGAAGAAGAAAGTTATCCTTATTTTATTATTCTTACTTGTATTTATGATAATCACCATTATCTTTTCAATTTTGTTTATTCATGAGTATATATTATTTTTTTCTCCAAGAGCTTCGGCTTTAGATATTCCTGGCGAGGAAATCCCTCCTCCTTCAATTCAGAATTTTTATGGGGAGATTTTGTGGCCTAATGGTTCTGTAGTTGATGATGTTCATCTTGTTGAAGCAAGAATTAATGGAGAGATTGTAGAAAACGCAACCAGTATTAATGGCAGTTATGGGTATGCTCCTTTGTTTACTATCGAGGATGTACTTGAGGGAACTATAGTAAACTTTTATGTCGATTCTTTTTTTATAGCTGAAACAAAACATGTGAGTTTTGAGTTTACTAATTTAGATTTAATGCTGCCTGATGTTTGTGGAGATAATTATTGTACTGGAGAGGAGAATTGTGTTAATTGCAGAGAAGATTGTGGCGCATGCCCTGATGATGGCGGAGGAAGTTCCGGAGGAGGGGGAGGCTCTGGTATTAGTGGAACTGAAGATAATGAGAATCAAACTCAGGTAGTTGGAACTGGAAAAGCAATTAAAATTAATGATGAAGAGCAAAAAGAAGATGAAGAAGAAACAAAATCAGAAGAAAAACCAAAAACTGAAATAGGAGAGCAATCTCCAATAACTGGTTTTACTATTGGCGATAACTTATTGAGAAGAGAAGTTTATATTCCCCTGATTCTGATATTAATGGTAGCTTTAATTTTAGCCATAGTTTCTATTATCCGGTTTAAACATAAACATTTGGAAATTAGACCTTATAATTAATTTTACAAACAAGTTAGCTAAATTATCTCCCTATAAAATAATCTAGCTAACTTGTTTAATGAGGCTGCACAGATTTGAACTGTGGACCCCTGCCTTATCAGAGCAGTGCTCTAACCTGGCTGAGCTACAGCCTCATATTTGTATGTAGAGATATTTGATTTATAAAAGTTTTGAAAATTAAAATTTTATTAATTATCTTAGCTATCAATGTTAATGAAAAAAGAGTTGAGAAAAGATTTAATTGTTGTAGCATTATCTTTTTTAATTAATCTTTCTAAGCAAAGTATACTGGTTATATCAGGAATGAATTGCGAAAACCAGCTCTCTCAAGAATCACAGATTCTTGGCATGTGGCAACACACAGGATTTTTTTGATTTAAACTGCCTCTTTCTGAATATTTAATAACTGGGGAAATCATTTTGTAATAAGTTTTTCTCAAAACAGCAGATTTAGTTAAGTTTAAAAACTCTCTTTTTGAAAATAAAATATAGTTAATCAAAACTATTAAAATAGAAGATGGCAAAAGGATTATACCATTATTTAAGGCAAGCATGGAAAAAACCAGATAAAAAGGTTTTAAGAGAAAGAATGATTGAGTGGAGAAAAGGTAAAGCTGCAGAAAAAGTCGAAAAACCTTTAAGATTAGACAGAGCTCGTTCATTAGGCTATAAAGCTAAAAAAGGTTTTGTAGTAGTGAGAGTGAAGCTAAAAAGAGGAGGAAGAAGCAAGACAAGGCCAAGAAAGGGAAGAAGAAGCAAAAGAATGACTTCCAGGAAAACCCTGAAGATGAGTTATAAATGGGTGGCAGAGCAGAGAGCACAGAGAAAATTCAAAAATCTGGAAGTATTAAATTCATATAAAAT
Organism: Candidatus Woesearchaeota archaeon; assembly: GCA_964592915.1. Taxonomy (GTDB): domain Archaea; phylum Nanobdellota; class Nanobdellia; order Pacearchaeales; family GW2011-AR1; genus CAZQGH01. Next base: position 65,443 of record CAZQGH010000002.1, read on the forward strand.
TGGCAAGGATGGGAAAAATTATTTTTTTGAAGTTATAATGATTGATACATCAAAACCAGAAATAAAAAATGATAAACAAATTAATTGGATATTGAATAAACATACAAAAAGAGCATTAAGGGGTTTAACATCCTCTGCAAAAAAATCAAGAGGACTAAGAAACAAAAAAACAAAAAATCGGCCTTCAGTAAGAGCCGGAAAAAGAAGAGGCAAATAATTGTAAACGCGATTTCCAAAAACTTTTTAAATGCTTAAATCTAAGACAAAACATGGAAGAGGAAAATCCTGAAAAAAACAATTCTGAACAAGAAACTAATAGGAATTCTGAAGAAGATAATAAAGAAGTTAAAGGAATAAAAAAAGAAAAAATTGTTGAAATTAAAAAACCTAGTAATGTAGATAAAGTAAAATCAAATCCGTGGATTCTTGCTACAATTGTTTTAGGTGTTTTATGTGTTGTTTTAATAATCATGCTTTTAAATGGGAGTATTGGAGTAACAGGAAATTTTGTTGCTGTAAATACTGCTGGTGAAGAAGCTGTTGATTTGATTGATAATGTTTTTGGAGTTGAGATGGAATATGTTAATGGTAAAGAAGTTGATGGTGTTTATCAGCTAGATTTCAAATTGGAAGATAATCCTGTAACTTTAAGAGCTACAAAAGACTTTTCATTTTTAATGCTGCCAGATGGCAGATGGCTAAGAACTGCAGATTATGATGAAGATGCAATAGCCCAGATTCAGGCTGCACAAGAACAAACAGAACAGCAAACTCCTCAAGAAATTCCTAAATCTGATAATCCTCAAATTGAATTATTTATAATGACTCATTGTCCTTATGGAACTCAGGCAGAAAAAGGTTTTGTTCCAGCTATAAAAACTTTAGGAGATGAAGCTAATGCTAAAATAAGATTTGTTCATTACTTTATGCATGAGCCCGAAGAAGAAGAAACACTAAGGCAGGTGTGCATTAGAGAAGAACAGGAAGATAAATGGTTAGATTATTTAGAGTGTTTCTTAGAAGACGGAGACTCAGCAAGATGCATTGAAGAAGTTAAAATAAATGAGGAAAATTTAAATGATTGTATTGAAAACAGAGCTGATGGATATTATGGAGAAGATTCAGCATTAAGTGAGCAGTATGGTGTAAGAGGTTCACCAACTTTAGTAATTGATGGTGAAATAGTTTCATCTGGAAGAAGTCCTGATGCGATGCTGACAACTATATGCTCATCTTATAATACTGAGCCTGATGCTTGTTCAGCGGAATTAGCAAGTGAAAATCCAAGCCCAGGTTTTGGATATACTGGAAGCGGAACAGCTACAGATGCTCAATGTTAAATGATAAATTCTAATCTAAATTTTTGAGGTTAATTGAAATGAAAATATCTGAATTGCAAATTGGTCAGGGAAAAGCTGATGTAGAAGGAGAAATTGTAGAAGTGGGAGAAGCCAAAACTTTTAACAAGTTCGGCAAGGATTTAAGAGTTGCAAATGCAACTATTAAAGATGATTCCGGAGAAGTGACTTTAACTTTATGGAATGAGGACATTGAGAAAGTTAAGAAAGGAGATAAAGTTAAGGTAAGTAACGGGTATGTTAACCAGTTTAACGGAGAAAAACAGCTTACATCAGGTAAGTTTGGCCAGATTGAAGTTGAAGGAGAAGAGCCGGAAAAAGAAGAAGAGAACCAGGACAAAAAGCAAGAAGAAAAGAAAGAAGAGTAATTTTATATTTAATCTTTTCTGTATTTTATTGTTTACTAATTTATTTTTCCAAAAATTCCATCTCTTTTTCATCTAATTTTAATTGTTTTTGAATATCTTTATCTTTTAAGAAATTTTTAATTAATGAGAATTCTCGTAGTGCGCGTTTTTTGTTTGTATGAGTGTATTTTGCATATTTTTCAGCTATTGATTTTTTATATTTTAATTTTTGATTCATGAGCCATATTTTTAATATTCTTTTTGGTCTTTGATATTTAGTAAAGCCACTTTTTGGAGCAGATTTAGCAGCTGATACTCCTATTGATAATAAGAAATTTTCATAAACCAAAAACCTCCAGTGTTGTTGTCTGTAAATTCTTCCTCTGAATACATCTGCTTTGCTTACTGCATCTATTGCTTTTGCTAATGCTTCCCCTTCATACTCTCTGGGTATATTTTCTTCGACCCATAAAAATATTTCATCTAATCTCATATTCACTTTGTCAAAGGCTCTTAGAGTTTCGTAACTTGGAGCAGACTGAAAGACAAATTTTAAAGTGTGGAAAATATCCTGTTTTTTGTCTCTTTCATGTATGTCTTCATGAGCTGTATTTTTGCCTAATGTTTGCAAATCATTTATTGCTGCTCTTATGTCTCCTTTTGTTTTTATTGCAACACTTTTTAATAGTTCATCATCAATATCAAAATTCTCTTTTCTTGAGATGTTTTTCAGAATATTAAAGATTACTTTGTAGTCTACTTCTTTGATTTGAATGATTTCAGCTTTTTTTCTCAGATTCGAGAATTTTTTATCCCATATATCGTTTGCAGTTAGTATAAGCGGGAAATTGGAGTTATTTATTAATAAGATTAGCTCTGGTAATCCTCCTCTGTCATCTCTTGTTATTCCGTCTATTTCATCTACCAACAATATCTTGCCCTTTTTCCCAAATAATGATTGCTGTTCTGAAGCTCCTTTCAAAACTGTTTTTATGCTCTCTCTGTCTCTTAAATCTGAGGCATTTAACTCTATTATTTCTAAATTTGTTTCTTCAGATAAGGCATAGGCTAGTGAAGTTTTGCCTGTTCCCGGCGGTCCACTTAAGATTAAAGCTTTTTTCTTAGGAAAATTATTCATAAAGCTTTTTACTCTTGCAACTACATTATCCTGTCCTTTTATATCTGCAAAACATTTTGCCTGATATTTATCACATAGAGTTTTCATCTTGTATTTGGTTTATTTTATTCAAATCTCCGTTTAGTAAAGTAATATTCATAGCTTTTATTTCGTCTGTATAAGGCATTTCTGGAATTGAATTCAGGAGAAATATTTTTTTACCTAGAATGTGCGCATAAGCCATTTCAATTAATGCATTACCTCCAATATAATTTTTAATTCCTTTTTTTTCATTGTTGATAATAAGTATTGCATCATTATCTTTTATCAGATTATAATAAGTTAGGTATAAATCATAATCCATTTTGTTTTGGACAGCTGCTTTGTGCATTTCTTCTGATGATTCTAATTTTAAATAATCTTCTATAAACTCTGGCAATTTAACTTCATGACCTAAATCCGTTATTTTCTTACCTGTTTCTGCCATTTCTTTGGCAAAACTTATGCTTCCTAATATTAGTATTTTCATTTATATTCTGAAATTCTTTTTTTAAATTTTTCAAGAGTATTAGATGCAAATTCGTTAATGTTATCAGGATTGATTTCAATTCTGTTTAAAATTGAGATTATATTAAACATAACATCTCCTGCTTCTTCTTTTATATGCTCTTTTGAATCAGTTTTATCTCTTGAGTATCTTCCTCTGTATTTTTGAACTGCGTTATTAAACTCTCCTAATTCCTGAGTTAATTTATTTAGAATATCATCTATATTTAATCCTATTCCATCTTCAATCTTTTTTGCTTCATCTGCAATTTCTTTAAATTTCATTTTCTATGTCATTTATACTTTCTGAAATCCCTCAAAATGGATTTTTTCATCATCATAAACTTCTAAAATCTCATATAATCCTTTTGTCCATACTTGGTTATCAATCAAAAAATGGGTTGCTTCAATTATCCTAATGCTTGCTAAAGGTCTTGATAATCGGCTTCCATCAGTTTCAACAAGAGGAATTTCTCCTTCTAACCAGTAATTTCTTTGCTCTTTTTTTAAAAATTTGTGAGCTTCTTTTGGTGTTAATAAAAAAGGAAGGCATTCTGCTTCTTCTCTATCTGGAGTATCATGAGCTCTTAATGCTAAATCAGGATTATATTCTGTTTGTATTCCCATTTTTTATTATTTGAATTATCCCTTCCCCAGTCCAGCTAATACAAATGAAGCTATTAATGCTTCTAACTGAATAAATTCGTCACTTCCTTCAACCATCCTAAACTCAATTTCTCCTGTTTTTTCAGTTAGCTTGACTTTGATTTCTGGCTCTATTTCTAAGTTCCAGATTTCTTTTTGTATTGCTTTTATTATATCTTGTCCTGAAATTGATTCTTTTAACATAATATCTAATAATTTATCTTTTGCATTTTGAAAATCTCCTGATAAAGCATAATCCAACACAATTTTGATATCTTTAGGTTTTGCTGATGCTACAACTGTATCAATTAAATCAGGAGTGATTTTTGGGGAGATTGAGGCAGTTGACTGCAATAAGTTCACAACTCTTCTTGCATCTCCTTCAGCTGACTCGTATAATGAGTCAATTGCTTTATCTTCAATTTCTAAACTTTCACCTTGAACAATGTTTCTTATTATTTTTTCAATATCTTTTTTTTCTAAAAGCTTAAATCTAAATATCGCACATCTTGATTGTATTGGATCGATGATTTTTGAAGAGTAATTACATGATAATATAAATCTGCATGTATTAGTGAAATTTTCCATAGTTCTTCTTAATGCCTGTTGGGCTTCTCTTGTTAAAGCATCAGCTTCATCTAAGAAAATAACTTTAAATGGGATGTCAATTAGAGATTTTGTTCTGGCAAAGTTTTTAACTTTCTGCCTTACTACATCAATTCCTCTTTCATCTGAGGCATTTAATTCTAAGTAGTTTTCTCTCCATCTGTCTCCAAATAAATCTTTAACTGTAACTAGAGCTAAAGTTGATTTTCCGGTTCCTGCTGGCCCTGCAAATAGCAAATGGGGTATGTTCATTGCATTAGTCAGATTCTTAACTCTTTTTACAATCTCTTCCTGCCCGATAACCTCTTCAAAATTTGAAGGACGATACTTTTCAGTCCAGATTTGACTTGACATAATGAATTCAGTTTTTGTAATTTTATAAAGATTGTTATTTCAAAGAATATATAACTTATTATTAATATTAATTATAACTTTCTTCAGCTTGCTCTTCATAACCTTGTTTTAAAGATTCTACTAATGTTTCAACATAATCAATAAATGATTCATCTGAATTAGGAGCAATAGTAGATTCTAGCAATGATATTAATTCTGAAGTCTGCCCTCTATCAGGACACTTAGGATTTAGAATCGGTTTTCTAATATATGCATTATCTCCCATTTTAAAAGGGTATAAATAAAATAAGTAAAAGCCAGAATAGATTTATTTGCTTCTCTTTCTATGCAGCTTTCTTTTCCGCTTCTCTTTTTTAAGTCGCTTTCGCTGCCACTTCCATCTCATTTGTCTTTTCTTTTTCCATCTACGGCTTGATCTTTTCATTTTAAGTATCAGAACTTATTTATAGTAAATTAGAAAATTATAGCTTTATAAAACTTTTCATTGTCTATCCGACATAACTTGGGGAATTTCTTAAATCAGGGATAAAATCAACTTTTATCAGTTGTTTTATTTTATCTATTGATTCTTGTGAAAAAGCATGTTCTAACAAGTGCGCTTCTTTTTCAGCTTTTTGATTATCATACTCAAGAGTTTTTTTTATGAAATTTTTAATTATAAGGTGTTTATTAAAAAATTTAATTGCTTTTTTCTTTCCTTTTTTAGTTAATTCAATTTTTGAATATTTTTCTCTTTTAACTAATCCTTTATATGCTAATTTTTTAATCATTTCAGATACTGAAGCTTTATTTACTTTTAATTTAAATGCTATATCTTTATTTTTCACTCCTTTACCTTCATCTAATTCATATATACCTCTTAAATAATCCTGAGTACCTTTTTTGCTTCTCATAAGTTAGGTAAGCCTAACTTATTTATATACTTTTGGTTTTTTATCAATTAGT
>CAZQGH010000003.1:0-37480 GCA_964592915.1 Candidatus Woesearchaeota archaeon
TTTTTAGCTGATAAAGCTTATGATTCTGAGAAAAATCATGAGTTAGCTGAAAAATCCTTAATAACAAGAAACCAGATTATGTTGGGAGAATTGGAAAAAGTTCTTGATGAAGTAAGAGGAGAGATTATTCTTGTTCAGGGAGTTACTATTGGGGGCTTCTATATAAGTTCTGGAACATATTTTAATTTAAGGGATAATGGAGAAAATACTGGAGTGTTAGATTTTTCTGGGCATTCATGTGAAGTATGGTTAAATGAAAATGAATTGGCTTTTGATTATAATAGATGGGGTTTGCCAATAGGGTATAATGGGAGTGTTGGAAAAATAGTTGATTGCAGGAAAGAAGTGTTATTTGAGGATGAAGAGATTATGGAAGAGTTTGGAGAGAGATTTAACAAATGGAGGGAAAAATTAAATATTTATGAGAGAAAAGATTATTTTCAAATACAAGCTTTAAAAAGTCTTGTTAATCCTTATGGATTAAAATTACCTCGTTCTGAATGATTTTTTTTGAAAAAATAATTCAGTGAAACAAAAAGCTTTATAAACCTATTTTTCTCTAAAAAAATGTGTGGAATCAAAAATGAAATATCTATTTGTAGATGGGGTTAAATTGGATATAAAAGATTTAAATTCAAATTTGAAATTAAAAATAAATGACAGACAAAACAGTTCGGAGTGGCTCACTTCAATTTTGGCCACGAAAAAAAGCTAGAAAGGTTTTACCTAGTGTAAACTGGTCTGCAATAAAAACCGATTCTAAAGGATTATTAGGATTTATTGGATATAAAGTTGGGATGGCTTCAGCTTATGTCAAAGACCAAACACCAGATTCTTTAACTGAGGGAAAAAATATTGTTGTTCCTGCTACGGTTATTGAAGTCTTGCCATTAAAAATTCTTTCTGTTCGATTTTATAAAAATAATCAGGTTGTTTCTGAGTCTCTTTCTGAAAACATTGATAAAAATTTAAAGAAAAAAATTAAACTTCCTAAAAATAAAAAAACTCTTTCTCTTGAGGGAGATTATGATGATTTAAGATTAGTAGTTTATACTCAAACAAGAAAGGGTTTTTTCAAAAAATCTCCTGATTTAGCTGAAATTGGTTTTTCTGGGAATTTAGATGAAAAAAAAGAATTTGTAAAAAATCATATTAATAAAGAAATAAATTTATCAGAGTTTATTAACGAAGGTTTAATTGATATAAGGGGTTTGACTAAAGGTAAAGGAATCCAAGGACCGGTGAGACGATTTGGAATCAGTTTAAGAGTTCATAAATCTGAAAAGGGAGTTAGAAAACCAGGTTCTATAGGACCTTGGCATCCTGCAAGATTAACTTTTAGGACACCATTGGCAGGGCAATTAGGAATGTTCACAAGAATTTCATATAATAAAAAAATTATTCTTACAGGAAATATTCAAGAAAAAGATATTAATTTAAAAAGCGGATGGAAAAAATACGGTTTAGTTAAAAATAATTATATTATTGTTGAGGGTTCTGTTCAAGGACCAAGTAAAAGGCAGCTGTTACTAACCTTGCCATTGAGACCCACTAAAAAACAATCTAAAAAAAATTATGGATTTATTGAATTAAGATGAAATCTCAGGTTTTAAATAAAGAAGGGAAAAAAGTCAGGGAAATTGAATTACCTAAATGTTTTTCTAGTGAAATTAGAGAAGATATAGTCCAAAAAGCTTTAGAAACAGAAAAAGAATTTCATCCTTATTCAAATTATTTTAATGCAGGAAACCAGTATTCCGCTTCAGGAAAAGTTAGACATCAGAGACATAAATGGAAAACTGCTTATGGAAGAGGTATTTCAAGAATTCCAAGAAAAGTTATGTGGAGAAGAGGTTCCCAATTTTACTGGATTGGAGCAACAGTCCCAGGAACAAGAGGCGGAAGAAAAGCGCATCCTCCAAAGGGAATTAAAAAACAAAAAAGAATAAATAAAAAAGAATATTTTATTGCATTAAATTCTGCAATAACAGCAACTGCAAAACCAGAATTATTGCAAAAAAAATACTCGACATTGCAAGATAAAAAAATAGAGATTTCCACTCCCTTAATTATTGATTCAAGCTTTTTTAGTGGAAAAACAAAAAGTTTCCTGGAATCTATGAAAAAAATACTTAATGAATTATATGATATAGCAATACCTAAAAAAGTGAAAAGAAGCAGTAAAGCAAGTATGAGGGGCAGAAAATTCAAAAAAACTGCAGGAGCAGTTTTAGTGATTGGCAAGAATGAAAACCCAAAAATTTCAAACATGGAAATTGTCAGAACAAACGAATTATTAGTAAGTGATTTGGCAAAAGGTGGGATTGGAAGATTGGCCATATATACTGAACAAGCTGTTAAAGAACTAGAAAAATTAGATGGAGGAAAAAATGGAACTGATTAAACCTGTAACAACTGAAAAAGCTGTAAAGATGATAGAGATAGAAAATACTTTACTGTTTGTTGTTAGTGAAAAAGCAAATAAAACAGAAATCAAAAATAAATTTGAAAAGCTTTTTAATGTTAAAGTGGAGAAAGTTAATACTTTCATAAGAAAAAATAAAAAATATGCTTATATCAAGCTGGATAAAAAAAACCCTGCCATTGATGTAGCAACTAAATTAGGAATGATATAAAAATGGAAATAGGAAATTTTCGATAAAATGGGAAAGAGAATAATTCAACAAAGACGTGGAAGAGGAACTCATCAGTATAAAGCTAGAAAGAAAGCTTTTAAAAATAAAGTGGGGTATCCCGAGATTAAAGAAGGAGAAGGAGAAATTTTAAAAATTTTTAAATCTGGAGGGCATTCTGCTCCTTTAGTAAAAATCAAAGCTGGAAAAAGAATTTTTATCAATATTGCATGCGAAGGTTTGACAGAAGGGCAAAAAATTAAGTTGGGTGATGGAAAAAATCGGGGGGACATTTTAATGCTGAAAAACGCTGAAATTGGAAATCAGATATATAATATAGAAAACTCTCCAAGAGATGGAGGAAAACTAGTGAGAACGGCAGGTTCATCAGGAATAGTAATGAAAAAAGGAGATAAAATAAGAGTTAAACTTGCGTCAGGAAAAGAAGTTGATTTTGACCCTGAATGCAGAGCTACATTGGGTGTTGTTGCTGCGGGAGGAAGAAAAGACAAGCCCTTTGTAAAAGCTGGAAAGAAATTTTATGACCGAAAAGCAAAAGGAAAATTATGGCCAAGAACCTCAGCTGTAAAGATGAATGCAGTTGACCATCCATTTGGATGCGGAAGAGGCAAAAACGTTAGTCACGGACAAAAAGGTAAAACTCCAAAGAAAAATGCTCCTGCTGGAGCAAAAGTAGGTTCATTAAGACCAAGAAGAAGCGGGAGGAAAAAACGATAAAAATGGAAAAGAAAAAAGAATTCACATATAGAGGCAAGACAGTAGAAGAATTGCAAAAAATGGATACTCGTGAGTTTGCCAAATTATTAAAAAGCAGAGCAAGAAGAGCTGTGTTAAGACAATTTGACAAAATTGAAAGATTTGTCAAAAGAAGCCAGAATAAAATAGATAAAGGAAAACCAATCAAGACTCATTACAGAGATATGGTTATTGTTCCTGATATGGTTGGAATGAGAATAGGAGTTCATAATGGTCACGAATTTGTTAATGTTCAGATAACTGGAGAAATGTTAGGACGTAAATTAGGAGAATTTTCAGTTACAAGGAAAAAAATTGAACACGGAGCACCTGGTATCGGAGCTACAAAAAGCTCAGCTGCTCTATCGGTAAAATAAAATGGCAGAAGAAGACACAAAACAAGGAAAAAAGCAAAAAGAAAAGAAAGAAGATAAAAAAGCAGATGGAGCTAAGCAGGAAACAAAATCTGATGAAAGACAAGAGAATGAAACTAAAAGCAAACAAGAAGGAAAGGAAAAACCAGATAAGGAGGAAAAGAAAACAGGAAAAACAGGTAAACAACAAGAAAAGAAAGCTGATGAGAAAAATAAAAAACAAGAAGAAAAGAAAACAGAAAAGCCAGATACTAAACAGAAGAAAAAGCAAGAACCAAGAATAATAAAAAAAACAGAAGCAGTTGTAAACGGGCAAAATGTAAGAATATCAACAAAAAACTCAATTGCAATCTGCAGATTTATAAAAAATAAAAATATTGACAAAGCAATTCAGATGTTAGAACAAGTCAAGCAAAAGAAAAAAGCAGTTCCAATGAATCAGGAGGTTCCTCATAGAAAAGGAATTGAAAGAGGAAGATTTCCATATAATGCTTCAGATGAATTTATTAAATTATTAAAAAGTTTAAGAGCTAATGCTTTACAATCTGGAGTAGACATTGATAATTCCAAGATTATTGAAGCTATAGCAAATATTGGAAATCGCCCTTACAGAAGGTTTGGAACTCAGAGAAGAAAAAGAACCCATATTACAATAAAATTAAAAGAATTGACACCTAAACAAAGCAAGAAAGAAAAAGAAAAGCAAGAGAAAAAAGAAAAAGGAGAAAAGAAAACTGAAGAGAAGGGAAAAACAGAAAAACCAGATAAAAAACAAGGGACAAAGGCTGAGGAAAGCAAAGAAGGGGAGAAAAAGGAGAATAAAAAAGAAGAAAAGAAAGAAACAAAAAAACAGGAAGAAAAGAAAGCTAAGGAGGATAAAAAATAATGGAAGAGAGAAAATTTGTTGAATTTAAAAAAGATGAAAGAGAAATGAGAGAATTTGTAAAAAGAAATTTAGGAAAAGGAAGAATAAGTGATGTTATAGTTGAATACACCCCTGTAGGTGAAAAAATAGTTGTTTCAACTAACAAACCTGGGATAGTTATAGGAAGAAAAGGAGAAAGAATTGATGAATTGACAAGAACACTAAAAAAGAGATTTAAACTGGAAAATCCTCATATTGAAATACAGGAGATAACAAAACCCAACTTTGATGCTCAGTTAGTAGCAGATGATATTGCTATTGGATTGGAAAGATTAGGAAATTTAAAATTTAAAGTTATAGCATACAAAACACTACAAAAAATCATGGATTCTGGAGCAATGGGTGCTGAAATAGTATTAGCTGGTAGATTGCCAAGCGAAAGAAGCAGAACATGGAGATTTGCATCAGGTTATTTAAAAAAAACTGGAGGGCAGTCAGATGTTGTTGACAGAGCAGAAGCAAAAGCAGTTACACAATCAGGAACAGTGGGAATAAAAGTTAGCATCTTGTCTCCTGATACAGAATTGCAAGACAGAGTTGAAGTTAATCAGGAAATGATAGATAAAATTAAACTGAACAAAACTAAAATAAAAGAAGAAAATAAGGATAAGAAAAAATCAAACTCAAAGAAAAAAGCTAAGGAGGATAAAAAATAATGGCTGTTTTAAAAACAAAAGAAATAAAAAACCTTAATAAGAAACAAATAGATGATAAAATATCAGAATTACAGCTAGAGTTATTAAAATCTCAAGGAATGGGAACTAAATCAAAAATAAAGACTAAGGAAATTAAAAAAGCAATTGCAAGATTGTTAATGCTTAAGGAAAAGAAATAAGATGGATATATGTCCAAAATGTGGCTTGCCAAAACAAGCCTGTGTTTGTGAAGAAATAGCAAAAAGTGAACAGAGAATTAAAATATCAACTACAAAGAGAAGATACGGAAAGATAACAACCCTAATTAATGGGTTGCAGAAAGATATTGACATAAAGCAGATAGCCAAGGATTTAAAAAGTAAGTTGGCATGCGGAGGGACAGTAAAAGACCAAACAATTGAACTTCAGGGAGATCACACAAAAAAAATTAAACCTTTGCTGGTTGAACTTGGATTTCCTGAAGAAACTATTGAAGATTAAACAAAACACAAAAACAAATAAAATGGAGAAAGAAGTCAAACAAAGACAGGAGAATGCAAAACTAGATGGAACCTCATGCAATGATGAGTTATGTCCTTTTCATGGGAATCTTAGTTTGAGAGGAAGAAGACTAGAAGGCTTTGTAACTAAGAAATTTCAGAAGAGAGTTGTTGTTGAATACGAGAGAGTTGTTAAAGTCAAAAAATATGAAAGATACTTGAAAAAAAATATAAAACTCCATGCAAGAGTTCCAGAATGTCTAAGAAAAGAAATTGAAATAGGAGATTATGTTGAAGTCAAAGAAAGCCGACCATTAAGCAAAATAATCAACTTTGTTGTTACGAAAAAAATTTATGGAGAAGATAAAAAATGAAAGCAATATCATCAAGAACTACAAAAGGATTGAATTTGGGAGCAAAATTAGTAGCTGCGGACAACAGCGGAGCTAGAATTGTTAGATTAGTAGGGGTGAAAAGAGCAAAAACAAAAAAAGGACGGCAAGTAGCGGCAAAAGTAGCTGACTGGGTTAAAGTTTCAGTAAGAAAAGGAAATCCTGAAATGAAGGGAGAAGTGTTTGATGCTGTTTTAGTGAGGCAAAAAAAGCCATGGAGAAGAAATACCGGAGAAAGAATATGCTTTACAGATAATGCAGTTGCATTATTAAAAGACGAAAAAGGAAATCCTAAAGGGACTCAGATTAAAGGTCCTATTCCAAGAGAGATTATGGAGAGGTGGAAACAAGTAGCTAAATTAGCCTCGGTTGTGGTATAATAATAAATAAATCAAATAAAATGAAAAAACAATTTTCAGTTAAGTGGAAAGGAAGCAAGAAGAAGAGAAAACAAAAGAAATTTGTAGCTAATGCTCCTTTACATATAAAACATAAATTATTATCATCTCACTTATCAAAATCATTAAGGGGAAAATACAACAGGAGAAGTTTTCCAGTAAGAAAAGGAGATACTATAAAGATAATGCGAGGGAGATTTAAAGGAAAAAAAGGCAAAATATCCGAAGTTCAATTAAAAAATCTAAGAGTGAGTGTGGAAGGGATACAAATTACAAAAAAAGACGGAACAAAGATAAACTTCTTTTTAAGACCTTCAAATTTACAAATAGAAGAAATGAACTTAGATGATAAAAAAAGATTAAATGCATTAAACAGAAAAGAAGGAGTTAAAGCTGAAAAACAGGAGGAAAAAGAACAAAAAAATGTGGAAGAAGGGAAAACAAATAAAAAAGAAAAAAGTAAAGAAGGTGAAGTGAAAAAGAAAACAAAATCAAAAACTAAATCAAATAAAAGCAATAAAAATGCATCTAAAAAGAAATAAAGTAGATAAAAAATGGCCAATACCAAGAAAAGGAACTAAATATGTAGTTAGCCCTAAAGGTAATTTTGAGATTGGAATTCCTTTACTGATTGTATTAAGAGATATGTTAAAACTTGGGAAAAACAGAAAAGAAGTTAAAAAGATATTAAATCAGGGTTTTATTGAAGTGAATAACAGAGTAAGGAAAGATGAAAAATTCCCTGTTTTAATGTTTGATTTGATTAGTGTGGATAAGGAGAAAACTTACAGATTGATTGTTAAGAATAAAAAATTTGCTTTAAATGAAGAAAAGAGCAATGAAAAAATAAGCAAAGTTTTAGGCAAGACTATATTGAAAAATAATAAGACTCAAATAAACTTGTTCGGAGGATTAAATTATATCACAGATAAAAAAATTAGGGTTGGGGATTCAGTTGTGATTGATTTCGCAAAAAACGAAATTTCCAAAGTTATTCCTCTAGAAAAAGGAAAAGAAATAATAGTTATTAGAGGAAAGCACATCTGTGAAACAGGAAAAATTAAAGAAACAGAAGAACAGATAGCAGAAGTTATTTTAGAAGAAAAACAAATTGAAATCTCACTTGAAGATTTAATGGCAATATGAAAACAAAAATGGCAGAAGAAAAGAAAAACCAAACACAGGCAAAACAGAATTTGATGTTAGAAATTGAAATAGAAAAAGTTGTTCTTAGCTGCGGCGCTATAGGAGATGAACTAGAAAAATCAATGAAGTTGCTGGAATTATTATCCAATAAAAAGCCAATTAAAACCCGGGCAAAAAAAAGGATTCCTTCTTTTAATATAAGGCCCGGATTAGAGATAGGATGTATGGTTACCTTGAGAGGTAAAGAAGGGAAAGAAATTTTGAAAAAATTACTAGCTTCAGTTGATAATTCATTAAAAAGAAAAAAAATAAGGGAAAATCATTTTTCATTTGGAATCCCTGAATATATTGAAATTCCTGGAATGGAATTTCAGAGAGATATAGGGATAATCGGATTGAATGTTACAGTTGTTTTTTCAAGAAAAGGAAAAAGAGTAGAAAAAAGAAAAATTAAAACGGCTAAACTTCCTAAAAAGCAAAAAGTTTCTCAGGAAGAAATAGTTGAATATATGAAAAAAAATTATAATTTGGAGGTTGAAGGATAATGAAAATTAAAAATTTCCATGCCCAAGAAAATCAAAGCTTTTCTGGTCCAGAAAACCAAAGGAAAAATGAAAGGGTTTTCTTGGCATTTAAATTTCAAAGAAATAAACAAAGAAATTCAAACATTATGGAAACTAAATTTTATGGAGATAAAAATGACCGCAAGTGATTGGAGAAAAATTTTAAATCAGTTAAAAAGCAAACCAGCAGTTATGAAGAAATTCTTAAAACATAACAAGCCAAAAGACAGAGATTTTGGTGTTGCTGCACAAAAATGTCAGAGATGCGGAAGATTTGGAGCTCATATAAACCAATATAATCTGCATTTATGCAGACATTGCTTTAGAGAGATTGCAGAAGAGATTGGATTTAAAAAATATTCATAGGATAATAAAATGTCACAAGATATAGTTGCTGATGCCTTAAACATGATAATGAACGCCCAAAGAGCTGGGAAAAAGTCAGTTGTGCTAATTAGATATTCAACTCTATTATTCAAAATATTTGATTTGATGAAAGATGATGAGTTGATTGACTATAAAATAGACAAGAAAAACAAAAATGCTGAAGTCTCTTTATTAAAAATTAATAAATGCAAGGCTATAAAACCCCGTTTCAATGTAAAATCTGATGAAATTGAAAAATATATAAGAAGATTTTTGCCAGCCAGGGGAGTTGGAGTTGTTGTAGTATCAACAAGTAAAGGACTTATGAGGCATGATAATGCTATTAAAGAAAATTTAGGAGGAAGCTTAATTGCTTATTATTTCTGATGAAAAAAAATATAACTGAAGAAATTGAAATTCCTGAAGGAACAAATGTAGATGTAGATGGAAGAGCAGTTATTTGCAAAAAAGATAATCTGGAAAATAAAAGAATCTTTGAAAATCATTTTGAGATTAAAAAGCAAGAAAATAAAATAGTGCTAAATGCAAAAAAAGCTACAAAAAATGAGAAAAAGATGATTATGACTGTTTCTGCACATATAAAAAATATGCTTAAAGGATTAAATGAAAAGTTTGTCTATGAATTGCAAGTTGGCTCAGTTCATTTTCCAATGAACCTCAAAATTGAGAATAATGTTTTATCAATTGGTAATTTTTTGGGTGAAACAAAACCCAGAAAAGTTAAATTAAGGGAAAATGTAGATGTTAAAATTGAGAAAGACATTATTAAAGTGTCTTCTCATGACATAGAATTAGCTGGAATGACTGCTGCAGAAATAGAAAGAGCAACTAAGATTAGGCATAAAGACAGGAGAGTTTTTCAAGATGGAATTTTCATAACAAAAAAACCAGGAGAAGGAGAATAATGGCTAGAAAATTTAAAAACTTTGTAAGGAGAGGATGGTATAGATATTCAAAGTTGGGAAAAGGCAGAAGAAAAAAGCAAAAATGGAGGAAACCCAAAGGAAGAGATAACGTTATGAGAGAAAAAAGAAAAAGCAGAGGAAAAGTAGTTTCAATAGGTTATAAAACTCCTTATAAAAAAAGAACTCCGGTAGTTCACAACTTAAAAGAACTAAAAAAAGGACTGGGAGAAGTTATTTTTGCTGCAAAGACTGGAAAAAAGAAAAGAGCAGAAATGGCGGAAAAAGCAAAAAAGTTAGGAATCAAAGTCAAAAATTTAAATTTGAACAAAAAACAAAATGAATCTAAGAAATAAAAAAATCTTGGCAGGTAAAGTATTTGATGTTGGAATTAGCAGGATTAGTTTTAATCCTCAGAGATTGGATGAAATAAAAGAAGCAATAACTCGGCAGGATTTTAAAGATTTAGAAAAAGATGGAGCTATTGAGATTTTAGAAATTAAGGGGAGAAGAAGCTCGCCAAAAAAGAGAGCAAGAAAAGGACCAGGCTCAAAGAAGAAAACAATCAAAACGAGAAAACAAGATTATGTTAAAATCACAAGAAAGCTGAGAAATTATATTAAAGAACTGAAAAAGCAGGAAAAAATTACTAATGAACAATATGCTCGAATAAGGAAAAAAATCAGGGCAAGAGATTTTAAAAGTAAATCACAACTTAAAGAATATTTGGAAGAGAAAAGATGAAACGAAGAAAACAGGGAAAAACAGATTACAAAGCAAGATTAGGCTTATTAAAAAGTGGGAAGCCAAGAGTAGTTGTAAGAATATCAAACAGATACATCACAACCCAGTATGTTAAAAGTGAAGAAGCTCAGGATAAAGTTTTAGTAACAGTAAACTCAGGAGAATTGACAGAATATGGATGGCCTGAATCAATGAAAGGCAGCTTAAAGTCCTTAACCGCTGGTTATCTAACCGGTTTTTTGGCAGGGAAAGAGATATTAAATAAAGAAGAAAAAGAAGCAGTATTAGACATTGGATTGAAAAGAAATGTTAAAGGCAACAGAATTTATGCTGTATTAAAAGGATTATTAGAGGCGGGATTAGATATTCCTCATCAGAAAGATATTTTACCAACTGACGAAGCTATTAAAAAAGAAAAAATAAACTTAGATGATATAAAAAATAAAATACAAAAGAAAAATGGCTGAACAAGAAGAAAAACAAAAAACTGAAGAAAGTGAAGATGAGAAAGAAGACAAAGATATTAAAGAAATAAGTGAAGAAGTTGAGGAAATAAAAGATGAAAAAGCAGTGGAACTGGAAGAACCAGATGAAGAAGAGAAAAAGGAAATTGAGAAATTAAAAAAAGTAAAAGATGAAACTGAAATAGCATCAGAGAAAAAAGACGAATTTCCTGACTGGGCAGCAAAAACTAAGATAGGGAAAAAAATAAAAAACGGGGAAATTAAAAACATAGATGAAATTTTAGATGATAACATTAAAATATTGGAACCTCAGATTGTTGATTCCCTGTTAGATTTAGAAACTGATTACATTGCTATTGGACAGGCTAAAGGCAAGTTTGGAGGAGGAAAAAGAAGAATATGGAGACAGACTCAAAAGAAAACTGCTGAAGGAAATACCCCGACTTTCTCGTGCATGGCAGTTATAGGAGATAAAGATGGACATGTTGGAGTGGGTTATGGAAGAGCAAAAGAAACCCTGCCAGCCAGAGAAAAAGCAATTAGGAATGCCAAATTAAATGTAATTAAAATAGAAAGGGCATGCTCAAGTTTTGATTGCTCTTGCAGTGAAAAGCATACAATTCCTATTAAAACTGAGGGGAAAGCAGGAAGCATAAGAATTATATTATATCCGGCTCCACAAGGAACTGGGCTAGTTGTCGGAGATGAACTGAAAAAAGTTTTAAGATTGGCAGGGATTAAAGATATTTATGGAAAAACATTTGGGAAAACAAGAACAACAATAAATATGATTAAAGCTTGTGTTGATGCTTTAAAAAATGCAAAACTGGAGAAATAAAATGTTAGTAGCAATAAGAATCAGAGGTAAAGTGGGACTGAATGATGATGTTAAAAATGCATTATACAGATTAAGATTGAGAAGAAAGTATGCATGCGTTTTAATAAGAGAAAAACCAGAATTAGTTGGAATGCTGAACAAATTAAGAAATTTCATAGCATACGGACATATTGACGAAAAAACTTTAAAAAAATTAATTGAAAAAAGAGGGATATCGTTAGATAAAAAGAAAATTAATGCTGATGAAGTTGTAAAAGAATTATTAAAAGGAAAACCAGAAAAAAGTTTAGCAGATTTAAGATTAAAACCTTTTTTTAGATTGCATCCTCCAAGAGGGGGAATTGATTCTAAAAAGCATTTTCCAAAGGGAGTTTTGGGAAATCATAAAGAGGAAATAAATAAATTAGTAGAGAGGATGTTGTGAAATGAGACTAGAAGAAATAAATGATAATGCTCCATTACCTGTTGCAATAACTGAAAAAGGATTGAAATATATGATTGAATATAGTCTTGATTATTATGAAAATTTATCAGATAGAAATGATACTCAAAATGAACAAAGAGCTGATGTGCTTAGTTTTGAAGAAATCCAGAAAGCAATTGAGCACTCGGATAGGACTTATGGCACCGATGTTTTTGTTTATCAGAATAGACTAAATACAATATTAAACCAAGGAGATTAGAATGAAAAAAATAAAGAAAAGAAAGAAGAGGAGCAGATTAAGAGGAAGCAAAACTGCGTTTTGGGGAGCAAGAAAGAATCATAAGAAATCAGGGCATAGGGGTGGTAAGGGAATGGCAGGAACAGGAAAAAGAGCAGGGCAGAAAAAAACATGGGTATTAGCAAAACAACCAGATTATTTAGGCAAAGAAGGTTTGAAAAGCAAGAGAGAAAAAATAAAAGTTGTAAATGTTGAATATATTCAGAAAAATCTTAACAAGCTTGTGAAAAAAGGCAAGGCAAAAAAAACAGGAAAAGGTTATGAGGTAGATTTAGGCAATCATAAATTATTGGGAAAAGGGGAAATTAAAGAAAAAGTGATTGTTAAATGTAAAGAAGTTTCCAAATCTGCAAAGCAAAAAATTGAAAAAGTTAACGGAGAGATAATATTGCCAGAAAAAAAGCAAAAGAAAAATGATAAGCAAAAGAAATCAGATAATAAACCAAGTGAAAAAGAAACTGAAAAAAAAGAGAAAAATAGCAGTAAAAAGTAACAATTATAAATTAAAAAACCAAAAATAAATATGGCATTAAAAGATTTGTTACATAATCTACCAGAAGTAAAAAGCCCTGTTGAGAAAAGAGTAGGGTTTAACACCAAACTTAAATGGACACTTATTATATTAGTTGCATATTTTGTTCTTTCAAATATTTTTATTTATGGGGTTGCTCCAGGAGCTTTAGAAAGATTTGAATATATAGCTATTTTATTAGGAACAAATTTTGGTTCTATAATTTCATTAGGAATTGGACCAATAGTAATGGCTTCTATTATATTACAATTATTAGTTGGAAGTAATATCCTGGATATTGACACTTCAACAGAGGAAGGTAAAAAATATTTTCAGGGATTACAAAAGTTGTTAGTATTTTTCTTTATTCTATTTGAAGCAATTGTTTATGTATTAATGGGAGGGATAAGAGCTATTCCAGGATTTGCGCCAATTGTGATTTTGCAATTGATTATTGGAGGTTTATTAATCGTATTTATGGATGAAGTTACATCAAAATGGGGATTTGGCTCTGGTGTATCCTTGTTTATTGTAGCTGGCGTTGCATGGAGATTGTTTACTGGTTTGTTCCAGTTTATCGATTCTACTGGTGCTAATTGTTTATTAAATGCCGGGGTAACATGTTCTGGACAAATTTGGGTATTGTTAAAATCAGTTATTGGGCAAGACCCAACAGGAGCTTTAAATGCCTTATCTGTATTATTAGTTACAGCTGCTATTTTCCTAATTGTAGTATGGGCTCAGTCACTAAAAGTTGAAATACCTTTATCTTATGACAGATTGAGAGGGTATAATATTAAATGGCCTTTGGCTTTTTTTTATGCATCAGTTATCCCTGTTATACTTACAGCAGCATTAGTGGCAAATGTCCAGCTTTTTGCAGGATTGACGAACGGAGTTGTAGACAATTGTGCTGAAACCGTTTTTGCTAATCAAACATATGTTGATGAATTAATTACTAGAAATCAAACACTAACTAATGATTTGGCTGTTCAGAGATGCGGAACAGGAGCAAAAGTTGCAAACTGGTTTTCATGGTTAGGAACTTTTTCTGAAGGACAGCCAGAATCAGGATTGGCATTTTGGATATCTTCGAGTAATTTATTAAATTTAGGCATTTCCGGAGCATTGACTTCAAGATATATTCTACAAGGAATAATTCACATCCTATTTTTTATGATTTTCTCAACTATATTTGCTTTATTCTGGGTTAAAACATCCGGAATGGATGCAGCATCTCAATCAAAAAATCTTATTTCATCAGGATTACAAATATCTGGATTTAGAAAAGATGAAAGAGTTTTAGAGTCTATATTGTCAAGATACATAATGCCTTTGACAATAATGGGTGGAGCTGCAATTGGATTATTAGCTGCAACAGCTGACTTATTGGGAGCTCTTATATCCGGAACTGCTATTTTGCTAGCTGTTATGATATTATATCAGTTTTACACTAATATTGCTCAACAACATGCAGTTGATATGCATCCTGCTCTGAAAAAAATGATGGGGTAATCTTTAGTATTTTTATAAACCTTTATCTGGTTTAATTATGCCTCCTCGAAGAGGAAATAGAAATTTTTAAAATCCTCACAATCCAGAACCATGAGTTTGTTTAACTCTTTTCATAACAAATTGCCTAATCTTTTCAGCACCATTTATGTCTATTGCTGGAAGATGTCCCTCACTTTGATATCTTCTATTTCCTCTTCTTCCAAATCTAAAACTATAACTTCCACCATATCCCGATTGTCCAGCAGTTTCAATTTCAACGGTAGAAAATCCAAACATTCTCGCAATTATCCCTCTTCTTAGATCTACATTCTGAATCCTCTCATAAGGAATAGAGGTATATTTTTTCCAGATTATTCCTTTTTCTATTTTTACTGCGTCTTGTTTTATTTCATAGAGGTATCTATTGTAAGACATACGAGCATAAATCTCTGCCACAATCAGAACGAAAATTATTAATCCAAATAAAATTAAAATGGTATTATCAAAAGCACCATTGGCAACTTTATTTAATATTGAAATAAACATGAAATAAACAGCAAAAATAAAAATGAAACCGAAACGAGAATAAGCATTTAACCTAAAAAGCCATCTTGCTCCAGAGTGCAAATTCTCCATTTTTATCTTTTCCTACTTGTAATTTTTTTCATTACAAAATTTCTAATCTCTTCTGCATGCTTCATTTCAACAGCAGGGATATTTCCCTCTGCTCCTGCTGGTCCTGAAAATCCTGCAGTCTGTATTCTTAAACTTGAAAATCCAAACATTCTCGCAATTATCCCTCGATGAACATCAACATTTTGTATTCTTTCATATGGGACATTGCTATATCTTTTCCAAATAATTCCTCTTTCTAACCTTAATTCTTCATCTGTAAATTCGTAAAACCATCTGTTGTAAGCCATCCTAGTATAAATTTCTCCAATAACTATTATAAATATAAGATAAACAAAAACAGCCAAGACTATAAGTCCTAACGATAGTCCACTGCCTCCTCCAATAAATGAAAATAAGACAGCCATGGCTGGAACTATAAACCAAGCTAAGAAAAACGATAAAAATACCATTACTATCCAAGATCTTATTCTAAAAGACCATCTTGCTCCAGGATGTAGTTTATTCATAAAGTATATTACGAGATATAATTTAAAAATGTATTGTTTAACAAATTACAGGATTTTAAAATTTTAAAGAACCTCGAAGAGTATTTAACAGATTATTAAATTCTGACTTAGTTAATTCTTTAGTGCAAAGATATTATTCTGTTAAAGAAGAGGAAGAAAAAATAATAGAAAAACAACCTCTTTAGATAATGGAATTTTTCTTGCAGGGAAATTAATTGGATATGGTTTATTTGTATCGCTAGTTGATATAGGTTATAGAGCATTGAAATAATTAGTTTTCTAAAATTAGTTTCTAATAGTTAAATTTAAAAGAGAACTTAAATTATTCTTTATAATAAACTAAAAAGGTAAAAAATGAGTAAAGGAATTAAAACTTTGTTTTTGGTGATGATTATCAGTTTAGCGATAGCTGGATTATGGAATACTCTCCCAATAATAAAAGAATCAGTTCATGTTGTTTTAGACCCAACTGCCGGAGCATTGTTAGATTACAATGTTAATTTAGGCATGGTTATTATTGCTGGTTTGATAAGTTTAGGAATCACTTTAGTTCAGAAATACACAACTGACCAGGAAACTTTAAAAGATATAAGAAAAGAGCAGAAAATATTACAGAAAGAAATGAAAAAATACAAAGAGAATCCTGAGAAAATTCTTGAATTGCAAAAAAAACAATTTGAATTTATTCCTAAAACAATGGACATAACTATGAGACCATTAATGTATACTGCAATTCCCATCATCTTATTTTTCAGATGGTTTAATGATTATTTTTCTTTAACTGAAGTTAAAATATTCGGATTTTTGAGCTGGTTTCTTGCATATCTGATATTTGCAATAATTTTCAGTATGATTTTCAAAAAAATAATGAACGTTTATTAGAAAGCTTTATAAAATTAAATTCTAAATAAAACTATGGAACAACAACAAGTTCTGATGCAGTTATCTGCATTGCAACAACAATCTGAGAAATTAGAACAGCAGTTAGAAGTTATTAATGAGCAGTTAAATGAAATGCAGGTTTTAAAGCAAGGGATTAAAAATTTAGAAAAAAAAGAAAGCAAAGATATTCTTGCTAATATTGGCAAAGGCATATATGTAGATGCTGAATTAAAAAGTAAGGAGTTGCTAGTTGAAATTGGCAATAAGATTGTAGTTAAAAAGACTCCGAAAGAAACAATTGAAGTAATTGATAAACAGACGGAACAATTAGAAGATATCAAAAATCAGTTTTTGGACCAGTTGCAGGAGGTTCAGCTACAATTACAACATATTGTTCAGGCTTTTCAGCAACAACAGGCACAGCAACAAAAAGAGAGTAAGAAAAAATAATTAATTTTTTTCAGCTTTTTTAACAAACTTGTTTAAACTTAATATGCCTAATTCCGATATAATTGATTTAATGAATTTTTTTGGAACAAATTCAAAAGCTGGATTTCTTATTTTTATTTTTTTATTGCGAGTATTCCATACCTCATGAAAATGTCTTTGTTCTAAATTTACATGTGAAGTATATTTCCATGAATCCGCAACAATATAAACCGGAATCTTGTTTTCATATGCTGTTTCAGCTATTAAAGCTGAACCTATTTTATTTACAATTCCTGATTTTAAAATAGCATCTGCACCTAAAAAAACTGCTGAAACTTTTTTTGTATGCTGCTGTTTTAATAATGCAACTCTGATTGCAGAATCTACAAATTGTGTTACTTTTATTCCTTCTTTTGACAATTCTTTAGAAGTTATTCTTCCCTGAAATAAAGGGCGTGTTTCAGTATTATAAACTTCAAATTTCTTGTGTTTATGAGAATAAATCAGTGCATTTACAACATTTGTTGAGTGGCAGTGAGTAAATACAACTGAATCTCTTTTAATTGTTTTTTTAACATATCTATTGATTTTCTCCTGAGCAGAATCAAAATGTTCTAAAGTTTTTTTGTAACCTACTTTTTCATATTTTTCTAAGGTATTTACTAACAGAGGTTCTGTAGGTCTTGCATTTATCAGCTTTTGTTTAGTTTCTTTTGTTTTATCTAGATTGTATGCTTTTAGAGCTGCTTTTGCTATATTTCTTGCTCCCTGTATCTTCACTTGCTTAATTTTTTTGATAGTGTTGTTTATTTTTCTCTTTTTTAACATATCTATATGAATAAAGCTGAGTATAAAAATCTTAGGAAGATTATAAAAATACTATGTAAAATTTTTATTGGGGTTATTAATTTAGGTTTACCCCTAACACTATTTGACATCTTCTTCTTCAAAATTAAATTAGATATGAAGATTGTTATGATTACAACATATTTCAGATGCCCTCGCGATTACTTAACATCAAAAATCATTGATTTTTGAGTGCCATCAAGAATTTAACTTTTCAGAATTCTTGAGGTCCTAAGGATTAACTTCCCAACATTTTCGTCAATTCTTTAGAAAAGAACAAATTTTGTCTAAAATTTCATTAAACTTCTCTTGTTTTAATGAACCTACTTTATATTTTATTAATGATTTTTCAATAGAAGCAATTTTGTCTATTCTTGTATAGCTATCTCTTTTAAGATTACCTTGCCTAAAATCTTCTTTTTTTATTGGTATCTCCACTGATTTTTCATAGGAAGAACCAGTTATTTGTAAAACAATCATGTCTTCGCCTTTGGGAACTTTTAAGATTAAAACGGGTCTTCTTTTGGCATCTTTTAAATGAGAATAAGGAAACTCAATTACTACAATCTCTCCCTTTACAAGTCCTTCCATGCTTCATCCTCTTCTTTATTGAGCCAGGTTCTAGCAAATGACTTTTCAGACAAAATAGCACTTTCTGGGATTGATTTCTTTAAAATTATTTCATCATCTCGTTTGATAATAATCAATTTGTCCCCCTCATTTATTCCTTCACGCATATCTAAAGGTATGACTACTTGCCCTCTTGAACTCATTTTTGTTGTATCAATCATCATAAATAAGATTAATCTTATTTCTATTTAAATCTTTCGTTTTGGATTTGTGTTAAGAAGGATTAACTCCCAACCATTTTCATCTGTAATATTTAAAATTAGGTATCTTAAGCAAGTCCCCTGTAGCCATATTGGCCTGACCATTTGTTGCCACAATCATAACAAGAAAAATCTGCAATGTCATCAATGTAATGGATTGGAAATGCTGCATCTCGAATGTTTGAAGCAGTAATCTTTTTACTTCTGCATTTTGGGCACTCTGAATCTTCATTTGCTTTTTGTTCTAAACTTTTCTCCGCCATTTTGATCACAGAACGGTCTTTTAATTTTTAATCAGATTAATCATAATCTAACCTGCTTCTAGACTTCTGGCACGAGTTTCGTTTAACATTTCGTTATAATCTTTTACCATAATATGCTTAATTATTCATTGTATATATAAGGATATAAAACATGATACACAAAGTGTATCAAATCATGTAACAAAAAGTGTATCATGCCCCCGCGAGTCTTTTGATTTTGCATTGAAGACTCATTAGAAAGAAGCTTATTCAGAGGTATTTAAGGATAGCTATGTTTTATTATATAATCAAAAATCTTAGCAAGTTTTATATATTCTAAACATTTAATTTTTATAATTATAAACGAGGTATGGAAAATGTTAGAAATGCTGATAAATCCGAGAAAAGCTGAAAGACAGCCATGGGAGCTGTTTTTTGTTGGATTATTTTATGCTACTCTCTCTATTTTACTTGTAAACTGGATTTTTGGGCAGGATGCAGTATTAGCTAAATATTCTGGCATATTAGTTGTTACATTTTCAGTTATGTTTACTATTCCTTTTGTTTATTATACGTTAAAAATAGAAGAAGAAAAAGACATAAAAATTGACAGCAGTATTTCAATATTAAAAGAGCATGCTAAAGCTTTACATGCATTTATGTGGCTGTTTTTAGGATTTGTTGTTGCTTTTTCATTTTGGTATATTGTTTTATCTTCAACTCAAAGCTTTCGCGCGCAAATTGAAACTTATTGCATGATTAATCGTCCAGCTAATTTTGAAGACTGCGTTCAGGAGTATGGAATGAAAACTGGTGTTAGGACTACAGGGCTTCTCACTTCAAAAGAAAAAATTTTCATTATTTTTGCAAATAACATTTATGTTCTTATATTTACATTCGTTTTCTCGCTAATTTTTGGGGCAGGAGCAATATTTGTTTTAGCCTGGAATGCATCAGTTATAGCTGCAGCAGTTGGAATATTCACAAGGTCAAATTTAAAGGAACTGCCAATAGGCATAATGAGGTATATGATTCATGGGGTTCCTGAAATTGCTGCATATTTTATTGGTGCTATTGCAGGAGGAATACTGAGTATTGCAATAATAAAACATGAGGTTAAAACAGAGAAATTCTGGAAAATTTTGCAAGACTCATTAAACTTAACGATAATAGCAGTAATAATATTATTTTTATCAGCTTTAATTGAGGTTTTTATTACTCCTTATTTGTTTTGATAAACTTTAAAAACATATTTGTTTCTTTAACTAAATGCTTAAGATACTAAGGAAACACATTAACAAAGATGAAATGACTAAAGGGAGTCTTATTTTTTTTATTCTTTTCAACATGTTTAACATGATGAATTTTTTATTTCATTTTATTTCTGGGAGATTATTAGGTTCTGCTTTATACGGAACATTAGGAGCGATTATGGGGATTATATACATTTTTAACATTCCTGCTGATAGCGTGATTACAATTATTTCGAGATATACTACAAAATGTTTAGGGAATGAAAATAAAATCAAGGGCTTATTTGTCAAATCTTTAAAAAAATTCTTTTTTGTGGGCATA
The DNA here is from genome assembly GCA_964592915.1 of Candidatus Woesearchaeota archaeon. Taxonomy (GTDB): domain Archaea; phylum Nanobdellota; class Nanobdellia; order Pacearchaeales; family GW2011-AR1; genus CAZQGH01. The sequence continues at coordinate 20,331 of CAZQGH010000003.1, forward strand.
ATAAGCTTTTTATTATTTGCTTTATTATCTCCTTTATTAGGTGCTTTTTTAGATATAGAAGTTCCTTTACTGATTTTAACAGGTGTTTTACTAATAAGTGTATTCACAATAACCGTAAACAGAGGCATTTTGCAGGGTCAAAAAAAATTCTCTGCTTTGGGATTAAATTTCTTCTCTGAGGGAATTTTAAAATTAGGCTTAACAATTGCATTAATAATCATAGGATTTAAAGTTTATGGAGCTGTTTTAGGGATAATGATCGGAGCAGGATTTGCATTTTTATTGTCATTAATCTCTTTATCTACTATTTTGAAAGTTGAGAAAAAAGAAGTTGATACCAAAGGGATATATTCTTATTCTTTACCTGTTTTAGTCACTATTGCTGCAATTACTATCTTTTACAGTATTGATCTGATTTTAGCTAAAAGATTTTTTCCTGATGACATTGTTGGAAAATATGCTGCCATTTCAATGATTGGAAAAATAATTTTTTTCGGAACAATGCCAATTTCAAGAGTTATGTTTCCTTTAGTTTCAGAAAGATGCGATATAAAAAAAGATGCTAAAGATTTATTGAAAAAATCTCTTGCTTTTGTTTTTTTATTGAGTTTAGCAGCATTAATTGTTTATTATTTTTTTGATAACCTGATAATCTTCATACTTTATGGCAAGGATTTTGTTGATTTTTCAAAATACCTGATTTTTCCTTCTTTAGCTATGGCTTTATTGTCTTTAAGTAATGTTTTCGCATTTTATAATTTATGTTCAAAAAGAAAAAATCTAAACTACTTATTAATCATATTTATTGCAATACAGATAATCTTATTAAGCGTGTTTAATTCTACAATTTTACAGTTTATGTATATGAATATACTTGCAAATTTGCTTTTATTTGTTTTTATGTTTATTTTAAGTTTAAGGAATTAAAATGGAATCAAAAAAAATTAGCATAATTATTCCTGCTAAAGACGAAGAGAAAACAATTAAAAAAACACTTGAATCTTATTCTGTTTTTTTTAAAAAGATTGCCAGTATGGATTTTGAGATAATTGTTGTTTTAAATGCATGCGAAGATAATACTTTGGAAATAGTTAAAAAATCAGAGGGGAAACACAATCAAATTAAACATTTAAATTTTGAAAGAGGAGGTAAAGGATTTGCAATTACTCAGGGATTTATTGAAGCTTTGAAAGGTGATTCAGATTTAATGGGTTTTGTCGACGCTGATATGTCAACTCCTCCTTTTGCATTTCATGACTTAATTTTAAGTATAAAAAATTATGATGGAGTTATTGCAAGCAGATATTTGCCTAATTCAATTGTTAAACCTAAACAAAGGGTTATGAGAATAATTGCAAGCAGAGTTTTCAATTTTTTAGTTCGTTCATTGTTCTTGATTCCATACAGAGATACACAATGCGGAGCTAAGATTTTTAAAAGAAAAGCTTTAGAAAAAATACTTCCAGAAATTGGAATGACTCAGTGGGCTTATGATATTGATTTGTTGTATAATGCGCATAAATTAGGTTTTAGAATTAAGGAAAAAGCAACTTTTTGGGAAGATAAAGAATCAAGAAACTTAAATTTGAAAAAAGCAAGCATCCAGATGTTTTTAGCTGTATCCCAGTTAAGAATAATGAAAAGCAAATTTAAAAGAATTTGGTGGGTTTTTAAGCCAGTAGCAGGTTTGTTCTATAAGTTAGTTAAATAATTAATTTTATAAAGGTTTTTTTAATAATAAAACTATGAAATTTGAAGAGGTTATAGACAAAGGGTTAGATATTTTTTTTTCAAAGGATAAAACAAGGTTATATGTAGTATTAATTTTTATTTTGGGATTTGTATTGAGATTAATTGCTGGGAGAAATTTAGGAATTTCAGCAGATGATGCTAATCATGCAATAAGACCTATAGGGATATCCTCTACCGGAAAAATGGTTATCTGGGATCAGTCATCAGCAATATGGTATTATGTTGAAGGATTTTTTTATGATATTTTTGGGACTTCTCATTTATCTGCGAGATTTGCTACAGCCTTATTTGGGAGTTTTTTTATAATCCTGATTTTTATTTTCACGAGCTATGTCTTTAAATCCAAAAAAACAGGCTTGATTTCAGCTTTTTTAATTGCAATAAGCCCTTTCCATATAAAAAACACCTTAACAGAATTAGACGTTGGCGCTGTATTTTTTATTATTTTCTCTGCATATTTCTTATTTAGATTTTTAAGAGAAGAAAAAAAAGATTACCTTATTTTATCTGCTGTATTGATTGGTTTGGGGGTATTGGTAAAGGTTTATGCATTATTTTTTGTTGTGTCTTTTTCAGCTTTTTTGTTTTACAAACTTTATTTGAAAGAAGATAAAGAGAAGTACAAAAAAATAGGTGTTTTTCTGGCGATTATATTTATTTTTACCATTCCTACTCTAACTCATAATTACCTGTTATATCAGGATAAAGGGCATATGGATTTAATTTTTACAAATTTTTTTAAATTGGGTGTAGAAAAAGCTCAGAAAATATACGGGTGGGGAGCTGGATGGATGCCTTATACTGATTATAAAGGGTTCTTTTTTGGACATCAGAAAAATTTTGGAGATACAGCAATTCCAGGATTTATGATTGTTGCAGGTTTTTTATTTTATGAGGATCCTCTTTTGTTTATATTGGGAATATTAGGATTATTTTCTTTATTTTTATCTAAAAAGAAGGAATATTTGATATTTTTCATTTTGTCTTTTTTTCCGGCTTTTATTTATTTGGGAAGCAATATTCCTATGGCAAAGCACTTTGTATTTGGAATTGCCTTGTTAACTCCTCCTGCAGGTTATTTTTTAAATCAAATTCATATAAAAATTAAGAAGAAGAAAATAAGATTGGGATATATTTTCCTGATTGTTATAATATTTAATTTGATTTATCTTGGAAAAGGGTGGGGAGCAAGCCACGGACATTTTTATTACGAAAGTGCAGAAGGCAAACTTATTCGGTATAAAGAAGAAATACCTGAAAATGCCCTGGTTTTAGTTGATTCAAGAATTTACAGAGGTTTCGCAGTTTGGATGTTACATGACAAGAATTTTCTTGAAGCTACTTATTTTTCATCTTTGATGCAGCAGTCAAATCAAATGGGGGGGCAAACTCCTATAGATATTTATTATGTTGAATGTGCTGCAGATGATTGTGGTTGGGGAACAATTAGAAAATCTGGGCAAGAGATAAACCAGACAATGGAGAATTTCACAATGCAATTTGTTCAAATTGGTGAGGAAAGATTTAGTGCTTATGGATTAAGCGAGTCAGATTCTTATTTCCCTTTTACTAAACCAGATGAGAAAATTAAATACAGAGTTTACAAAGCCACTTTGAATTTAAATCCAGGAGCATTGGAAGCTGTTAAAACAACTCATAACTGGTATATGTATCCTTTAGGTTATGATGAAAATATTGGTGAAGTTTTTGACAAATATGATGCAAAAGGGCTGGGATATTTATTAGATATGGCTGCTCATTTTGTTTATCATGCGTCTTTAATTGGTATTTTTGTTTCGATAGCTTTTTTAATCTATCTTTTTTTAATTGGAGAATGAAATTATCTATCACAATACCTTTCTATAATGAAGAAAAAACAATCCGAGAGGTAATTAGGAGAATTAAAAATCTGCATTTGAAAATAAAAAAAGAGATTATTGTCATTGATGATGGTTCAACTGATTCGGGATATGAAAAAATTAAGAATATCAGAGGGATAAAACTTTTAAAACATAAAAAAAATAAAGGAAAAGGTGCGGCAGTTAAAACAGCTCTTTCAGAAGCTACAGGAGATATTTTTCTTGTACAAGATGCGGATTTAGAACTGGCTCCCGAAGAAATCCCAAAAATCATCGCTCCCTTAATTGATAACAATGCAGAAGTGGTATATGGTTCAAGGAATCTCTATGGCAGAAACAAGGAACATTCTTTTATTTTTTATTGGGGTGGAAAATTTGTGACTTTTCTTACAAATCTTCTGTATAAAACCCAATTAACTGATGAAGCATGTGGCTATAAAGCATTTAAAAAAAATATTTTGAAAGATATAAATATAAATGAAGACAGATTCGAATGGGAGCCGGAAATTACTGCAAAAATTTCAAAAAAAGGTATAAAAATTCATGAAGTTTCGGTATCTTATAATCCAAGAATGAAAAGGCAGGGTAAAAAACTTGGATGGAAAGACGGATTTAAAGCTATATGGACCTTACTTAAATACAGATTTAAAAATTAAATAAAATAAAATGAACATACTGATTTTTAATTGGAGAGACCTGAAACATAAACAAGGAGGAGGAGCAGAATTATATTTGCACGAACAAGCAAAAATATGGGCTAAAAAAGGGCACAAGGTGATATGGATTACTTCAAGTATTAATGGAAAAAAACAAGAAACTATTGATGGGATAAAATTTATCAGAAAAGGGGGAATTGCCTCTTTGTATTTTTTTGCAGCAATAAATTATTTTAAGTATGGGAAAAATGCAGATATTATAATTGACGCAGAAAATGGAATTCCTTTTTTTACACCTTTTTATTCAAGAAAGAAAAAAATTTTATTGATACATCATGTTCATAAAGACCAGTGGTTTAAGCAGTGGAGCTTTCCAATTAACTGGATTGGTTATTTTTTAGAAACAAAAATAATGCCTTTAATTTATAAAAACATTCAGATTGTAACTGTATCTGAAAGTTCAAGAAATGAAATTAAAAAATTAATGGATAATAAAATTAAAATTGTTTATAATGCAATTAGCAAAAAATACAGGCCAGGAAAAAAATCAAAAACCCCGGAGATAATTTTTTTAGGCAGGTTAAAAAGATACAAAAGTATTGATGTTTTATTGAAAGCTGTATCATTATATGACAAAAATCTTAAAGTAAATATTATCGGGAGAGGTGACGATGAAGGAAGATTAAGAAAGTTAACTGGAAAATTAAATTTAAAAAATGTGATTTTTCACGGATTTGTTTCAGAAAAAAAGAAAATTAAATTATTGCAAAAATCATGGATTGCTGTAAATCCTAGTATGATTGAAGGGTGGAGCATAACGAATATTGAAGCAAATGCCTGCGGTTTGCCAGTAATTGGAAGTAATGTTCCGGGAATCAGAGATTCGATAAAAAATAACAAAACTGGATTTCTTTTTGAATATGGGAATTATAAAGAATTAGCGGATAAAATTGAAAAATTATTAAAAGATGGGAAACTAAGGAATAATATGGTAAAACAGGCTTTAAAATGGAGTAAAAATTTTTCATGGGAAAAATCAGCTGAAAAATTTTTAAAAATTATTAAAAAAGAGCTGATAAAAAAATGAAGGCTTGGAGAAAATAACTAATTATATAATTAATTCTTAATGAGTGTTCTAAATCCTATACTGACTTTCTACATAATAATTATATGACAGGGGGTTACAGAAAAATGTGTTGGACTTCCTATGATAAAAGACATTGTTAAAAATACAAACGGAAAAATTCTTGAAATTGGAAGGGAGTCTCATTGCTATAAAATTATAGGAATTTTAGATAAACTTAAAACAGAAAATTTTCCCATAGTGGTTATGATGATTTATCTGTAATTACTTCTCTTATGTTGTATAAACTATATCTAGGCAAACTGACTGAAAAAATGGAACAGGTTAATAAAAAAGAAGCTTTAAAATGCAATTATGGTAAACCTTATTCTTATGCAAATTGCATTATGATTGGAGAATTTAAAAAATAGATTTTGTTGTCTCCACTCTTTCCCATGTTTTTTCAAATTGCCTGTTCCATAATCTGAAATCTAAAAAAATTCTAAACCATAAATAAAACCTCATTATAATAAGAAAGAAAAACCAGAATAATTCTTTAAAATTGTTTATTAAAAATAAACTTTTAACTCCTAATAACAATTCTGAAGAGAAATTCCTTAATTTTTTAATATCAAAATATTTTTTCAACTGATAGTATCTTGAGGAGGTTCTCTTTTTTTGCCTTATCCAGTCCTGCAGAGATTTTGGGTAAGTTACATAAACTTTAGCTTTTTCCTCATATTCAGTTTTATAACCTTTTTCAATTATTTTAAAAGTAATATAAGCATCATCTGCCAAGATATCCTCGGGAATTTTTTTTATTATGTTTCTTATTCCATATAAATACCCAGAACATGTAATATTCTGATTATTGTCTTTTTGATGTATTCTTTGTTTATGTATTCCTTCAGTTAGTAAATATGCCCAAAATCCAAGCATATTTTTTCTTGAATTTTTTGGTATTGGTTTCCCTGAAACTGCTCCGACTTTTTTATCTTTAAAATGTTTCAGTAAGTTATTCACTGAATTTTTTCCTACAAAAACATCTCCATCGCTTAATATTAATATCTCGCCTTTAGCTTTTTTAAACATTAAATTTAGTGCTGCGGGTTTCCCTTTTCCTTTGTCTTTTATAAGTTTTATTTTTTTATTATTCTTTTTTAATTTTTTAACTGCTTCCTGTGTTTCTAAGTCAGGAGCAGAAACAATTATTTCATATCTTTCTTTAATATTCTGTTTAAGGAAATATTTAATTGATTTTGTAATGGTTTTTGGTTCTTTAAAAGAAGCTATTAAGATACTTATCATGAATTTATTAGCCAGATAAAGCTTTTAATACTTCCTCTACTGAAATACTATCAGTTAACTCTTCATTGTAAAAATTTGAAAAAAAGTATTTATTTAGTAATGGAGAGACTATTTTATTAACACAATCATATCCTTCAATTTCCCAGGAGGGAGTTGAAAAAAATAAAGCTACAGTAGGTTTTTTCAAAGCTATAGACAAATGTAGAGCTAAAGAATCTGTTGTTAGTATTTTATCACACAAATTAATTATTGAAGCAAATTCTCCTATTGAATTATCCGGGTTGTTTGTTATAACTTCTTTTCCTTTTTGTTTTAATTTCTTTTGTAATTGTTTTAATTTTTCTTTTTCTTCTGGTCCTCCTAACAAAATCACTTCCCGATTTAATTTTAAAATTAGTTTAATCAATTTTTCTTCACTCCATGCTTTAGAAGGCCATCTTTTTCCTGAACCAAAATTAATGCCTGCAATTTTTTTATTTTCTAAATTATTTTCTTTTTTAAATTCTTCAGCATATTCTTTATTTTTTTCAGATAATTCGAAAATAATCTCCTGTTTTTTATAAGGTAATTTTGAAGCAGAAAAAATTAGTTCCTGATAAGTTTTTCTGTTTGCTTTTTTTATATGCGTTAAAAAAGCAGTTTCAAGATACTGTTCAGCTTCCTTATTATATACTGAAGTTGAACCATTATCAAAATAATATCCAAGTTTTTCATCTGCTTTTATTAGTTCAGGAATTAATGTTCCAGGAGTTGTGGTTTCTAAAGAATAAATTATGTCAAATTTTTCTTGTTGCAATCTTAACATATTTTCAGAATTAAAAATTAGTAATTTGTCAATATAAGGATTGTTTTTTAAAATTTCCTTTCCATTCCCATATAAATCGCTAACTAACCAGTAAATTACAGATTCGGGATATTTCTCTTTTATTGCTTCCAATACTGGTGTTGTCCTAACTACGTCTCCTAAAGCTCCTAGCTTGATGATTAGAATTTTTTTATCATACTCGCTGGCAAATTTACACTGCTCACATGATTTTAATCCTTCTGCAGTTAATGTATCACAAGCATAGTTTTCATTAAAAAATCTGCATTTAGTATTCCACTTAGTCATGCAAAAGTTTATATTGACAAATATTTAAAGGTTTTTATGGTCAAAAAAATTTATATTGCAGGACCTTTGTGCAATAAACAAGAAAGGGAATTTCTGGAAAAAATTGACAAAATATGTAAAGATTTAGGATTTTCAACTTTCTTGCCTCACAGAGATGCGGGTTTATATAAAACTAAGGATGATGTTAAGCAAATTTCAAAAAAAGACATCGAAGAGATTGAAAATTGTGGGGTAATGATTGGGGTATTAAATGGAATTTGTGTTGGAGCTGGAACTGCTTGGGAAATGGGTTATGCAGAGGCAATTGGTAAAAAAGTCATTGGATTAAAAACAGATAGAAAAGTTGATGAATCTATAGCTGATATTTCAGCTGTTATTGCCGGTAAAGTAAATATAGTTGAATCACTTGATGATTTAAAAGAATTTCTGGAGAAAATAAAAGATGAATAAAAGAAAAGTTGCTATTCTCCTGTTATATGATAAAAATAAAATAATAATGCAGGACAGAAAAGAGATTAGCAAGTGGGGAGAAGAGTATGCTTTTTTCGGCGGAGCAATAGAGAAAAATGAAACTCCACAACAAGCATTAAAAAGAGAAATTAAAGAAGAGCTAAATCTAAATGTTGATGAATTAAAAAATTTGGAATTTTTTAAGCATTATAAAGATGTAATTGAAAAAATAAAAGATTTGTTTTTCTTGCAAACATGCCTGATGTTAAAAAAATCAAAGTTAGTGAGGGAAAAATATTTATAACTAATTTTGATGAAGCTGTGAAATTAAAAAATATGGTTCCTGGAGATGATAGAATAATAAAAGAAATTTATGAATACTTATTAAATAAAAAATCAATCTAGTGTCTTAGTTGATTCTGTTTGATTTACACGCCAACCATCTGAATATGATTGTTTCCTGAATTTCAGCTCATAAAAAGCTTTTAAGTAAATATATAATCTTAATGGGTAAGCTAAAAAAGTGTAAAAAAATTCTCTTAGATTTCTTGGGTATGTTAATGCGAAAAAAAATCCGTGCTTTATTTCATTAGCAAGAGATTTTGTTCTCGGCATGCCTGGAGCAAGGTTATTAAGATTTTCATGAGCTTTTATATTTCTTATTTTTTGAGTCAGATAATCTTTTAAATTTCCGGGATTTTTAACATAAACTTTTGCATCAACATAGTCTATTTTATAACCTTTTTCCCAGAATAAGTAAGGAATTATAGAATCTTCTGAAGTTTCCAATGGAAATCCTTCTAAAACGCCATTTCTTATAGCAAACAAATAACCAGATAGTTCAAAAAATTTATTTTGTTTTGATAATTTTTTTCTTACATTATGAATTCCCTCAAATGCTAAGTGACTTAAATAACCAAAAAAAGTTTTTTTTGAATCTAATGGAACGGGTTTGCCAGTAGCACATCCGACTTTTTTATTTTTAAATGCATTTAAAATTTTATTTACAGAGTTTTTGCCAACAAAAACATCTCCATCTGTAGAAATTATTATATCATCTGGCTTACTCCAAATTTGCTCGAATAATATGTTTAAAGCATAACTTTTCCCTTCACCAGGGTCAAAAAAAAATTCAATTAATTCGGATTTAAATTCTTTTTCAAATTCTTTTTTTAAGATTTCTTCAGTTTTTTCAAAAGGGTCGACAATAATTATTTTATAATCTGTTTTAATATCTTGCTGTAAAAATGCTTTTATTGCTCTGATTGTAGATTTCGGTTCTTTATAAGAAGTTATTATAATGTGTAGCATTTTATTTCACTTCAACTGGCTGCTTTGCAAGTCTTATTACTGTTTTTTTTTCTCCTTGCTCATCTATAGCTTCAATTCTTGCCTTAGTTCTGCCTTGTTTTACTCCTTTTTCACTGACTTCAACATTTTCTACTACAAGAGTTTTGCCAAACATGACAATTTTATCTCCTTTATTTAATTCGCCAAATTGTTTTCTAACCATAACAGATTGATAAGAAAAATATATATAAAGCTTTTTATATGGATTGAAATGAGATTAATAAACCTAAAATGAAAACAAGTATTGTTCTTGCATCAGGAGGATTAGATTCAAGCGTATTAGTTTATTATTTGAAAAATAAAGGACTAAAAACTAAACTTTTATTTTTTAATTATAATCAGAAATCATTAAAACAAGAATTATTTTGTGTTAAAAATTTAGCAAAAAATACAAATTCAGAATTAAAGATTATAAATTTAGATTGGTTGGGGGAAATAAGCACGAGCTTCATCAATCAGAATAAAAGCAAAAAAGATGAGATAATTAACTGGTATGTTCCTTGCAGAAATTCTATATTTATCTTAGCTGGATTAGCACATGCAGAATCTGAGTTTATTGAAACTGGAGAAAAACAAGATGTTTATATTGGAATAAAATATGAAGGAGAATTGCAGTTCAAAGATACAACTCCTGCATTTTTAAAATCAGTTAATAATTTATCTAAAAAATCAGTACAAAAAGGTGATTTTAAGATTCTTGCTCCTTTTATTGATAAAGATAAAGAAGATATTATTGAGTTAGGAAGGAAATTAAATGTAAATTTTAATGAAACATGCAGTTGCTATGTAAATGAAGAAATAAAAAATAAAAAGCCAGTTCATTGCGGTAAATGTTCAGGATGCAAAGCAAGAAAAAAAGGTTTTAGATTTTCTAATGTAAAAGATAAAACTTTATACCAAAATTAGAAATTCATAATCTTTAAAAATGAAGTAATTTATAACTATATAAATAAAATGGGAAAATTTTATTGCGAAAGTTGCGGTTATAAAGTAGATGCAAAATCTTCTCCTCCAAAAAACTGCCCTTATTGCGGAAAAGAAGATTTGAAAAAAGAAAAATCTGCTGAAGAACTAGTTAATGAAACACAATGATTAAAAAATGGAAAATAAAGAAGAAAGCTTAGATTCAGGTAGGGAAAAAACTGAAGAAGATATTTTAAAAGAAAGAAAAGAAAAACTTTTAGAGTTTATTAAAACCAAAACAGAATGGATTTATTATGCTGTTTTAGCTGTTATTGTATGGTTGAACTGGAAATTAAGAACAATTCCTGTTCCTAAATTAATAGATGTAACTACAGGAGAATATACAATCGGGCCGGATTTAGACCCTTTTTTATTTTTAAGATATGCCAAGTTTATTGTTGAAAATGGTTATTTAATGGCAAATGATGCAATGAGATATGTTCCTTTAGGATTTAATACTGCTATTGAAACCAGATTGCTTCCGTATATGATGGCTTATTTTCATTATTTTCTATCATTTTTCAAAAATGTAAGTGTTGAATATTCTGCAATTATTTTTCCCGCATTCATGTCCATTTTTACAGCTATATTTTTCTTTTTGTTTGTAAGAGAGGTTTTTGAATCTAAAGGAAAACATTTTTCAAACATAACAGCATTAATTGCAACGGCTTTTCTTGTAGTTATCCCTTCTTTACTAACTAGAACTATTGCTGGAATTCCTGAAAAAGAATCAGTAGGTTTCATGCTTTTAATTATGAGCTTTTACTTTTTCGTTTTAACTTTCAAAACAAGCAAGTTTAGAAATGCAATAATTTTTGGTGTTTTAGCTGGCGTTGCAACTGGCGCATTAGGATTAGTATGGGGAGGAGTTATTTATGCTTTTACAACAATTTCAATAGCAGCATTTTTAGGATTTGTCCTCAATAAGTTTGATAAAAACAAATTTTTTGGATATTTTTCCTGGTTTATTGTGTTTATTTTTGTATTAACTTTTTTCACAAACAGATATTCTATAATTAATCTTGCTACTTCAACATCAAGTGGGCTAAGTTTTGTTGTTATGGGAATTCTTTTTGTTGATTTCGTTTTGTTTAAACCAAAAATTAAGGAATCACATTTTGTTCAAAAATTGAAAAATAAGAAATTGCCTGACAGATTTATTTCAATATTACTAGCTGCGGTATTTATATTGCTAATAGCAATAATTTGGTTTGGTCCCGGATTTTTGTTTAATTTTATTGGTGACATTGTTGAAAGTTTAACAACTCCTTATACAGACAGATTAAGTTTTACAATTGCTGAAAACAGGCAGCCGTTTTTCGCTGGAGAGTGGAGAAACAGTTTTGGTCCTATATTTAATGGGATTCCTTTATTTTTCTGGTTATTTTTTATTGGGAGCATATTATTATTTGATGAGATGATTAAAAAAATTGAAAAAAATAAAAGATTGATTTTATTGCTTTCATATATTATATTTATTTTTGCTTTAGTATTTAGCAAATATTCTGCTACCAGTGTGTTAGATGGAAATACTTTTATTAGCAAAGTTATGTATTTTGGAGGTATTGCAGTATTGTTAGTTTCTGGGGCATATGTTTATTATGGTTTTGCTAAAGAAAATAAATTAAATGAATTTAGAAAAATAAATTTTGGTTATTTGTTTATAATTTCTTATTTTGTTATTAGTTTGTTAGCTGCAAGAAGTGCAGTCAGATTAATTATGGGTTTAGTTCCTGCTTCATCAGCTATTGTTGGATATTTTTCTGTTGCAATTGTTGACAAAGCAAGAAAAAATAAAGATGATTTAATGAAACTGATTACAATTGGCATAGCAATAATAGTGGTGATTGCAACTTTGTATTCGCTAAACATCTACTACCAGTCGTCACAAAACACTGCTCAGGGATATGTTCCTGATAGATACAGAGTTCAGTGGCAGCAGGCAATGGGATGGGTTAGAGAAAACACTCCTGAAGATGCTGTATTTTCTCACTGGTGGGATTATGGTTACTGGGTTCAGACAATGGGTGAAAGAGCTACTGTTTTAGACGGAGGAAATGCAATAGCTTACTGGGATTATTTAATGGGCAGACATGTTTTAACCGCTGAAACTGAAAGAGAAGCACTCGAGTTCATGTATACCTATGATTCAGAGTATTTATTAATTGATTCTACTGAAATTGGAAAATACGGAGCTTATTCCAGTATTGGTTCTGATGAAAATTACGACAGATACAGCTGGATTTCAAGTTATGTTTTAAATGAACAAGCCACTCAAGAGCAGAGAAATGAGACATTTTATTTTTATCAGGGAGGAACAGCATTAGATGAGGACTATGTTCATCAGGAAAATGGTAACCAAATATTATTCCCAGCTAGAAGAGCAGGAGTAGGAGCTTTAGTATTGAAAATCAAAAAAGATGGAACATTTAATCAGCCTTCTATGATTCTTGTTTATCAAAATCAACAAGCTGAACTTCCTTTAAGATACTTATATTATAATGAAAGTTTAATTGATTTTGGTTCTGGATACGAAGGAACATTATATATTATCCCAAGGATAATACAAAGTAATGAGGGAATAAGATTAAATGAATTAGGTTCAGCATTGTTTTTAAGTGAGAGAAATGTAAGGGCTTTATGGGTGCAGTTATATTTATTAGGGCAAGGAGAAGATTTTGAATTAGTTCACAACGAACCTAGTTTGTTAATTTCAAATTTAAGAAGTCAGGGATTGGTTGTTGGAGATTTTGCTTATTTTAATGGGAATATTGAAGGTCCGATAAAAATTTGGAAAGCTGAAATTCCAGAAGACATTGAAAAGAATCCTCAATACCTTGAAAGACAATATCCTAAACAAGAACTTGCTGAAGCAACTTTAAGATAAAATGTTTATTTTTTTGATATCGCTATTTTTAGGTTTTTTTATAACTTTAAGTATACTGCCTAACTGGATTAAAAAAGCGAAATCTATTGATTTAATGTGGAAAGATATGAACAAGTTTCAGATTAGAAAAGTTGCAGGTTCAGGAGGTATCGCAGTAATTGCAGGATTTATTACTGGGGTGTTTTATTACATAGCTGTAAATACTTTTTATTTTCAAACACAGGAAAACTTTATTGAAATTTTTGCATTAACTTCTTCTCTTTTGATTGTTTTTTGCATAGGAATAGTAGATGATTTGTTGGGCTGGAGAAAAGGCGGATTAAGAAAAAGAATTAGAATGTTATTGATTTTAATAGCTGCAATTCCTTTGATTGTTATCAATGCTGGACAACACACTATTTCAATACCTTTTTTAGGAAGTGCTGATTTGGGATTATTTTATCCTCTTTTTATTATCCCCATAGGGATTTTAGGAGCAACTGCTACTTTTAACTTTTTAGCGGGTTTTAATGGTTTAGAAGCCGGGCAGGGAATTATTGTTTTATCGGCATTGGCAATTGTCTCTTATTATACAAACTCAGCATGGTTGACTGTATTAGGATTGATTATGGTTTTTTGTTTAATTGCTTTTTTGATTTATAATAAATTCCCCTCTAAAATATTCCCTGGAGACTCTTTAACTTATCCTGTTGGAGCATTAATCGCTATAATGGCTGTATTGGGAAATTATGAGAGAATTGCAGTTTTCTTTTTTATTCCTTATATTATTGAAGTTGTTTTAAAATCTCGGGGCAAATTGATAAAGCAGAGTTTTGGGAAACCCTTAGAGGATAATTCATTAGATTTGGCTTATGAAAAAATATACGGATTGGAACATTTTTTTATTATGCTTTATCAAAAATTAGGGGTAAAACCAACTGAAAGAAAAATTGTTTTGGGAATACACTTGTTTCAGATGATAATAATCATTTTAGGTTTTATTCTATTCAGAGAGCATATTTTTATCTAATTAATAAATTCGTATATTACTGTTGAAATCTGGTTATCTCTCTGGTAAAATTTTGCTAATTTCAAAGATTCATTATTTTGCTGTGGCCAGGAATAAACCCAATCAGGAGATTTTTCAAGCATTGTTATTATCATATATTTAGGATTATTTTCTCGTATTTCCTGCTCAAATTCTTCCTGATTTTCAGGATAAGGCAGGGTTGATCTTTCAGAATAATATACATTTTGAGGAGTTCCTGAACTATAAACTACATCATCAGGAGCAGAGTTTTCTTTAATCCACTTACCAGCTTGTCTTAAATCTGTAAAACTTGTAGCTCTTGAACTAATAATTGAAGCTGAATGAGAAGTTAGAGTATAAAAACCTAGCAGTAAAATTACAGTTATGAATATAAGTGGAGCATTTGTATTATATTTTTTTATTGTGCCAGATATCTTAAACACTGCATTGCTTGCTAAGTAGAAAAAAGCAGGGAAAATCATAAATATATATCTATCTTCAAAATGATTAACAAAAAATCCAAAATAAATTAGAGGAATAACTAACCATAAAATCATTAAAAAATTTCTTTTTATTGATTTATCTTTTTTTAACATGTCTAAACCGAGTAAAAAAGTTAAAGCATATATCAATCCTACTATGAATAACCCAAATAAAATCCACCCTGCGTAATTTGGCAGATAAGTTATGTATTGCATAAAAACTCCAAATCTTCCAACTTCAGGAGCACTTAATGAACCTGTTCCTCCCACTATTACTGCGTGTAATGGATGGCCATATTCAAAATAGCTCCATAAAAGGTATGGTAAAGCAATTAAAAAACCTATAACTGCTGAAATATAATAATCTTTATTTTTCCACCATTTATTTTCTGTAAAAACAATATAAATAAAAAGAATTGCAAAAAAGAAAAATGATGGAAATCTTAGCAGTGTCGCTAGCACTAACGACGGAATAAAAAACCAGGTAAGTTTCCTGTTTTTATGAAAGAAAAAATAAAATCCTAACAAACCCAAAAACATTGAAGGGACATCAACCATGATTCTAAAAGTATAAAACATTATTACATAAAAAAATGAAAAGAAAAATGAAGCTAATAAAGCTATTTTTTTGTTAAATATCTGCTTTCCAACTAAATAAACAAGCAATACTGAAGCTACAGAAAGTAATACTAATGAAAATCTGATAAATCCTTCTCCTAATCCTAAAAAAAACGGAATTGACAATAAAACTGGAAACAAAATAGGTCTTCCTGCATACCATCCTTTTGCAGGAGTATTTAATGCAAAACTTTTAGCTTTTAGCATATACTCAGCTTCATCCCACCATAATGGCTGAGATAAAGTAGAAGGTAGAAAATAAAACCTAACAACCAGTGACAAAACCAAAATTGCAATTAGGGAAACTGTATAAGGATTTTTCAACCATTTAGAAACTTGCTCTTTTTCTAGACCCATAAAAATGTATAATAAAGGGGGTTTTTATTCTTTTTTATTGATACCTAATTAAATAATTTTTCTAATTTTGCAATAATATTGCTCCATTTGAATTTTTTAACTTCCTCTTTGGCTTTTTTCCGCATTTTTTCAATTTTTTTAGTATTTTTTTTATCTAAACAAAATTTTAATTTGTTTTTTAGTTGTTCAGAGTTTCCAGTTTCAAATATAAAACCGGTTTCTCCATCACTTACCAGCTCTTTCCCTCCTTTATTTGAAGAAGAAATAACTATTTTTGACAGTGACATAGCTTCTATAAGAGATTGGGGCATTCCTTCTCTTTTTGAGGGCAAAACAAAAATATCTGAGTTATTCATTAAATTAATCTTTTTATCTAAATCAAAAACTGGAGGGAAAAATTTTATGTTTCCGTCTAAATTCAAATTTAATTTTTCTATCAATTTAGTTAAAGAAGCTCCGTATTGTTTTTCAATAGGGCCAACAAAATGCAGCTTAATATCTTTTTTTAGCTTTTTAAATGCTATAATCAGAGTTTCTAAATCTTTTACTGGAGAAACTCTTCCTAAAAACAGAATTCTTTCTGCTTTGAATTTTTTTGCTCTTTTTTTGAAAAATTTATCTGGAATACCATTTGGAATATATTTTATTTTTTCTTTTTTAACTCCTAATTTTTCCAAAAATTTATCTTCCCATTTCGTAATAGTGATTATATTGTCAAATTTATTGAGATTTCTTGAATATAAAAAATCATAAGATTTTGTTAAGAAAGATAATTTAAATCCTCTAACTTTTGGTTCAACAAAAGGGGCATGAGTTACTAAAAATACTTTAACTTTTTTCATTTTTCTCAGTTTTGCAGCTATTTTTAATGCTTTATTCGTATGAGGATGCCTGTAAACATGTGCAATTATAATATCTGGAGAAAATTCTAAAGCTTGTTGTTCAAAATCCCAAAACAAAGCATTTTCTCCTATTCTTAATTTAACTGGAAATCTTACTATTTTTACTCCATTAATTTTTTCTTTGCTTCTCGCAATTTTATTAGTTCCCTTTACAATATTGGATGAAAAAACCCTTACTTCATGTTTTTTACTTAGCAAAAGAGATTCCTGCTTAACTCTTTGCCACACTCCGCAGATTCCAGCTGAAAATTCGCACAATTCAAGTATTTTCATTTTATACAAATTTGATGTTTTGCTTTTTTAAATTTGTGTGATTGAAAATTTCCTGTTTTCATTTTATACAAATTTGATGTTTTGCTTTTTTAAATTTGTGTGATTGAAAA
>CAZQGH010000003.1:37580-66023 GCA_964592915.1 Candidatus Woesearchaeota archaeon
TTTCCTGTTTTCATTTTATCTAAAATTTTGCTTTTTAATTTTTGATTTATGAAAATTTCCTGTTTTCATATTAATTTCCTGTTTTCATTTTTATTTTCCATATTTCAACAAAACTTTCATCTATATTGTCGAATTTTTTTGTTAATATAAAATTTTCCTCTATGCAATTTAAATTTTCCTCACCCAAATATTTTTTTCTATGGGTTAAAACTAAATAATCTTTAGTTTTTGAAAAATTGCAAAAATCCTCAAATGAAAAAACTGATGAAGTTGAAGGAGCTAAAAAACATACTTTGTAATCACATTGTTTATCAGCTAAAACATAATACACCGGGGAATCTGCAAAAATGCTTGCATTAGACAAATTTTGGTTAATATATGAAACTACTATATCCTGCTGATTATAACTATTGTCTCTTACCTTTCTTGCTACAGATTCTAAATGAACTAAAGAAAAATTTAGTAAGATAAATATAAGTAAAATTGTTATTAATCTGTTGATTTTCCTGTTTTTTATAATTTTTAATGCACTAACTGATAAAATGATAACAAATGGTGCTAACTGGATTAAATGAGAAAAAAATACTTCTTTGTTTATTATGAAAAATAAGATTAATAATAAAATAATCATGAAGAAAAATCTGTTTTTATAGGGATATTTTTCTTTAAAGTAATCTTTGTAAAATGTTAGGATGATTGCGAGCAAAATTCCAAAATTTGCAACTAACATTTTTAACAGCTTGCCAATTTGAAAAATTCTGGAAGTAGAGCCAGAAAATTTTATATTAAACTCAATAATATGAAAAAAGAAATTTTCAAAACCAACTTGAAAAATAAAATATGATAGAAGAGGTAATGAAAAAACGAGTGCTCCTGCAACAACAAAATAAACTAATTTAAGTGAATCCTTTGAAGTTAAATCTTTTTTATAAACTAAATAGAACTGATGAATTAAGATTGAAACAAAAAATAAAATTCCGGGTTGTTTAAACCATACAGAAACAGCCAAAAAAACTCCTGAAAAAAATAAATAAGAATACTTATTTTTATTAAAATAAGACAAATAGAGAAACACTCCTATTAAACCAAATAAAGTCATCGGAACTTCGGTATCAAAAAAAACTGATGAAGACAAAACAAAATAAATTGCTGATGAAAATAATGCTGCTTTTGTATCATATAATTTTTTTGCAACAATGAAAATTATTACTAATAACAATATATCAAAAATAAATGCTAATGAATGTAATGCTATAACTGACGAACCAAATACTGAATAAAATAATGCTAATGAATAATAAACTAAAGGGGGTTTATGGTCAAATATATCTTTATAGGGTAATTTTTCAGGTAATTGTTCTGCTATATAGCTATAAACTGCTTCATTTAATCCTAAATGAGAATTAAAAATAAGAAATATTTTTAATGCAACCATAAAAAAGATTATGCAAACTGGAATGACTTTCATTAAATTTGTTTTTGAATTCATATTCTAATTTTATATTTTTAGTTAATAAGCTTAACTAATTTTTTAGCTAACTTTACTTGGATTTCTAATCTTCTTTCAGGATAGCAAGAAAACATTCCTAAAATAAAAAGATTTTCAAAGGGCGTTTTTAATGGCAAAAGATTTTTCAAGCAGTTTTTTTTAGCTATTGCTCCTGCATATCTTTCTTTAAATAATTTTTTAAATTCAATATCTTCATCTTTTATATTAAATATTTTCTTTAAATTTTTGATATAATCTTTTATTATGGTTTTATCAGTTTTTTTCCAGATTTCATCCTGAACAGGATAATAGCTTGCTAAATAAACTACATTCACTCCATATCTTTTTTTAGCTTGCAAATTAGTGTGTTCTATTACTGCTTTAAATGGTGTATTATATCCAATTAGGTTAATCCAGTATATTGGAGATAAAGATTTTTTTAGTCCTAAAACTAAACAAACAGAACCCTGATATTTTATTTGCTCTACTTTTTTTTGATAATTGCCTGGCAATTCTAAAAAATTAAATGTAGATTTTGGGGGGATAGTTGAAATAAATTTATCTGCCTTAATTACTCCTTTTGAAGTTTGAGCTGAAACAATTTTTTTGTTGTTCTTGTTGAATCTTATGAATCCTGCTTTTATTATTTCTCCTTTATTTTCCTTTATTTTTTCCTCGAGTTTATCTATTAATTGCTGAAATCCTCCATTTAAATATCCTAAAACTTCTCCTCCTGATTTTGCTTTGCTTCTTAATTTTATTCTTGACACAAACCAGCCAGCTGAAACTTCTTCTAAATTTTCTTCTCCAAATTTGTTTATTATTAATGGTTCGAATAACTTTTTGTAAATATTATAACTAGAATTTTTAATAATCCACTTTTTAGCTGAAACATTGTCTATTTTTGCCGGATTTGCAAACTTTATTTTTAAAACTAATAAAGGGAAAATTAATTTATCAATAAAATTGAGAGGTTTAAATTTTAACAAGTCAATAGGAGAAGTAAATGGATATGTCTTCTCTTTAAAATAAAAACCTGATTTAAGTACTTTCCAAAATACTTTTTTATATAAGTTTAGTTCTTTTAATAATTGCTTTAAATTTTCATCTTCAGTAAAAAAATGATGATAGTATTTTTCTAAATAATCTTTTCCCAATTTAAATCCTGATAAAACTCCTCCTAATTCCTTTTTTTCTTCAATTAAAACAATTTTGTGTTTTCTTGATAAATAATATGCTAAAACTAATCCTTGGAAACCTCCTCCGATTATGCAAATATCATATTTCATCTTAATCTTCTCCATAATTTGAACAAATCAATAAAACTGCTTACAATAACTTTTAAATCTGCTCCTGTCGGTTGTCCTTGCTTTCTTTCATAGTGATGAACGGGTATTTCCACAATTTTAAAATTATTTTTTTGAGCTTTTACTAAAAATTCTGTGCTAATAAATGCTCCTCTCTGCGATTGTAAGGGGAGAACAGTTTTAATAACTTTTTTTCTGATTAGTTTAAACCCACAATCTATATCCTTAACATTTAATCCAAAAATAGTTTTTACAACTAGTTGCCACATAAGAGTGTTTATTTTTCTTAAAGACGAAACTTTCCTTGATAAGTAATAACCAACTACTAAATCAGCATTTGTTTTATTCTGAGTTTTTATAAATTTTTTAATTTCTGTAAAATCAAACTGCCCATCAGAATCTGTAAATGCTATCCACTTATATTTTGAGTTTTTAAAACCAGAAATTAAAGCTGCTCCATACCCTTTGTTTTTTTCATGTTCAATTAGTTTTATTTTTTTGTTTTTTTTGCTTAACTTTTTAACAATCTTTGAGGTATTATCTTTAGAACCATCATCAACAACAATTATTTCGTATTTTTCTGCTATTTTGTTAAGAACTTTTTCTGCTTTAGTGACAGTTTCTTTTATATTTGCTTCTTCATTATATGCTGGGAAAAATACTGAAATTTCTTCTATTTGCTTCATCAAGTGAATATTAAAAAGAATATATATAAATATTATGAAATTAGGTTTTTTTACAATAGAAATTCTATTTTTTTAATTTAATAAAAGATGTCTCAAATAATAATTATTAATTTAGCATACCTAAATCTTTATATATCTTAAGAAATATTTAGAGTCATGAAGGTTTTAGTTACAGGAGGAGCAGGATTTATTGGAAGTAGTGTAGTTATGGAACTACTAAATCAGGGACACAAAGTTACTGTATTTGATGATTTATCAAAAGGTTATGAGGAGTATGTTGATGAAAGAGCTGAATTTATTAAATCAAGTTTGGCAGATAAAGAAGCTATTGAACAAGCTTTAGAAGGAAAAGATGCAGTCATACATTTGGCTGCTGAATCAATTATTGCTCATTCAATTGAAAATCCTGAACAGCATTTAAAAAGGAATATTAATTATGTAATTCATTTATTAGAGGGAATGAGAAAGCAAAATGTTAAGAAGCTGGTTTTTTCTTCATCTGCAGCTGTTTATGGAGAACCAAAAGAAGAAAATCCTGTAAAAGAAAATTCAGAAAAAAATCCTTTGCAACCCTATGGAGCTTCAAAGTTAGCTGTTGAGGATTTATTGAAGGGATATTATAATTGTTTTGGGATTAATTCAGTTGCATTACGATATTTTAATGTTTACGGGCCAAGAGATGACCAGTTGCCAGTAACAAGAGCTGTTCCTAACTGGATTAAAGGTATTTTGACAGGAAAACCAATTAAATTAAACTGGAAAGGTAAGCAAATCAGAGATTACATTTATGTGGAGGATGTTGCTAAAGCTCATGTATCTGTTTTAAACTTAGATGGATACAAACAATATAATATTGGTTCTGGAAAAGGAAACTCAATGTTAGAAATTTTGGAAGCTGTATTTAATGCCTGTGGAAAAAAGACTAAAGTGATTGATGCAGGAGAAAGAAAAGGCGATCCTAATTATTTAGTTTCTGACACAACTAAAATAAAAAAAGAAGTTGGGTGGGAACCTCAAATTAGATTAGAAGAAGGTATGAAAAAAACTCTGAAATTTTATAAAAATCATCCTGAATCTTTAAAAAGAATATGACTCAAAAATGAAAGCATTACTTCTTGCTGCAAGAAAGGGAACAAGATTAAAACCAATAACAAATACTATTCCAAAAGTAATGGTTGATATTAATGGGAAACCTTGCTTGCAATATAACCTTGAATTATTAAAAAAATACGGAATAAAAGATATAGCAATAAATACTCATTATCTTCCAGAAAAAATAATTGATTATTTCAGTGATGGAAAAAAATTTGGAGTTAATCTAAAGTATAGTTATGAAAAAGAAATATTAGGGACAGCAGGGGCACTAAATAATTTTAAGAATTACTTCAATGATGAATTGTTTGTAATTTATGGAGATACAATACATAATACAAATCTAAATGAAATGGCAAAATTTCATAAAGAAAAAAAAGGTTTTGCAACAATAGCTGTGGATAATCGAAATCAAATAGGGCGGGGAGCTGTTGTTTTTGATGATGTGAAAAGAGTTGTGAAATTTGTTGAAAAACCTAAAAAAGAGATAACTAATGCTAAAGTAAATACTGGAGTTTATATTTTACCTCCTAAAATACTAGAGTTTATTCCAGAAGGATTTTCAGATTTTGGATATGATATCTTACCAAAACTTCTTGAAAAAGAAAAAGAAATTTATGCGTATGATGCTGGAGAAGCTATAGATATAGGAACGATAGAACAATTAGAAAAAGCTAGGAAGCTTTTTAGTTTGAAGTAAGAAATAAAATAGCATCATATAAACTCGAGAAGGACAAAGGATTAACTTTAGAAAATTTTTTCCTATTGATATCTGCCTCATCTGAATCCTCATTAATAAAAATAAAATCGATTTCTGCTTTTTTTGCTGCTAAATAATCTTTATAAAAATCTCCTAAAAAAACTGCTTTATCTTTTTTTATATTGAAATAGTCTAATGCCTGTAAAATCATTCCTGGTTGAGGTTTTCTACAAGAACAATTATCTTCTTTTTTATGTGGGCAAAAGAATATTTTTTCTATTTTTCCATCATATCTCTTAAATTCATTAATCATATAATTATGTATTTTGTTTAAATCTTCTATAGTCATTAATCCTTTCCCGATTGCGCTTTGGTTGCTGATTATAGCTGATTTTAATCCTGATTTTTTTAGTAAACTAATTGCTTTTTTAACATCTGGTAAGAATTTAAATTTTTTTATTGAAGTTACATAATTATGTTTTGGAAGTTTTTTATTTATAACCCCATCTCTATCGATTAAAATTAAAGAATATTTCATATATTAGAGCATCATAAATTATTTAAATAGTTTTTGCAATAATCTTTTATAAATATGATAATTTCGAAAACTCCTATGAGGGTCAGTTTTGTTGGAGGAGGAACTGATTTACCTGTTTTTTGCAATAAAGAGAGAGGCGCAGTAATAAGCACGGCGATAAAAAAATATGTTTACATTGTTCTTCATCCTTCTTTTGACCGAAAAAATTTAGTTGCTTATAGTAAAATAGAGAGAACAAATCATGCGGATGGAATTATGAATACTAGAGTCAGAGAAGCAATGAAAATGACAGGAATAACAAAGGGTGTTGAAATACACTCAATTGCTGAAGTTCCTGCAGGCTCGGGATTGGGAGGTTCTTCCTCATTCACAGTTGGTTTATTAAATGCTTTATATGCTTACCAGGGAAAACATGTTTCTAATGAAAGATTGGCAAAAGAAGCTTGTGAAATTGAAATAGATATTTTGAAAGAACCAATTGGGAGGCAAGACCAGTATGCAGCAGCTTACGGAGGGTTTAATAAAATTGAATTTTTAAAAGATGAAGTTAAAATTAAACCAATTATATTGAAAAAAAAATTAAGGAAGAAACTAGAGGACAGTTTATTATTATTCTACCTAGGAGGTCAGAGGAGTGCTTCAGAAATTTTAAGAGAGCAGAGTAAAAATGTTAAAAGTGATGACACTATTCTTAATATGCAGATAAAAATGAGGGATTTGGCAGATGAATTAGAAGAACATTTGGCTAAGGAAAATATTGATGCTTTAGGAAAATTACTTAATAAAAATTGGCAGATAAAAAGACAGCTAGCTAGTAAGATTTCTAATGAAAAAATTGATGAAGCATATGAAAAAGCAAGAAATTCTGGAGCAATTGGAGGGAAACTATTGGGTGCGGGAGGAACAGGATTTTTATTGACTCACTCGAAATTAGATAAACTAGAAAATGTTAGGAGAGCTTTATCAGATTTTAGAGAAACTAAAATTAGATTTGATTGGGAAGGAAGTAAAATAATTCATATGTCTGATTAAAAATGGAACAAATAAGAAGTTATATTGGAGAATTGAAAAATACTCTTGATAGTTTACCAATTGAGGATATTGTAAATATTAGTGAGATTCTGGCTAGAGCATATAAAGCAGACAAATCAGTATTTATAGTTGGTAATGGCGGTTCTGCTGCAACTGCTTCACACTTTGCATGTGATTTAGGCAAAGGGACATTAGAAAGACATTATGATATGTCAAAAAAAAAGGTTCAGAGCTTATTCTTTAACTGATAACGTTGCTACAATTACTGCTTATGGGAATGATTTGAATTATGAGGATATTTTTGTCCAGCAATTAAGAAATTTGATTCAACAGGGAGATATACTAATTGCTATCACTGGTTCTGGTAACTCAAAAAACATATTAAAAGCAATTGATTTGGCTAATGAGGTTGGTGCCACAACAATTGGATTGCTTGGTTTTGAAGGCGGAAAAGCTAAAGAGATGGTTGACCATAAAATCATAGTCAAAAGTAATAATTATGGAATTATAGAAGATTT
Source organism: Candidatus Woesearchaeota archaeon (assembly GCA_964592915.1). Taxonomy (GTDB): domain Archaea; phylum Nanobdellota; class Nanobdellia; order Pacearchaeales; family GW2011-AR1; genus CAZQGH01. The sequence continues at coordinate 44,943 of CAZQGH010000003.1, forward strand.
GCATCTAATACTAGAACATATGATTTGCCAGGGATTAAAAACTAAAATTAGTTAATTTTTTTACAATAGAAATGGAAATGAGCCCCTCCTAATCCTAATAAAAAAAGAGGTTCATCCGCTAGTCGTAATAAAGAACTTAATATTTTATGTTTTCCAACAGCAATTTTTGTTCGGTGTAGTTTGAAAATTTTGAAATTGTATTTTTTGAGGATTTTTTTAAATTTTTTAATTGAAAATGATTTTTCATATCCAATTTTCCATACTCCTAATAATTGTTGAATTAATTTTGACACAGTGAACACAGAGTATTTGTGAGGGACATTTCCAATAAAAATTCCGGATTTTTTCAATACTCGTGAAATTTCCTTTATTGCTAATTCAGTTTCAGGGAAATGTTCTACTGAGCCCCCAGCAACAACAACATCAAAATAATTATCTTTAAATGGGAGATTTCTTAAATCTCCTTTAATCACATCTAAATTGTTTTTTCTGGCTATATTAACTGCTTTCTGCGAGATATCTATTCCTTTTGCATCAAATCCTAAAACTTTTGCTGCTGCAACATATTGTCCTATACCACAACCAGCATCTAAAAATTTACCAGTTTTATTTTTAGCTAACTTGACTAAAAACTGAGCTAATGGATCATTACTTTTTTCAATTCTCTGCCTAGTGGGAAAATTAAATTTTTGTTTTGCTTTTTTTGCATGATTCCCCCAAACTTTATCCAGATTATCCATTTTTTATTATATATTTAAGATTTTTAATAAATTTTTCATGAGAAAAAAGTTTTTCAATCCTACTATGTTCAACTTTAATAAAATCCCATGAGTGACAATAAAATACAGGGTTTTTATAAATTAATCTTATAAGTTTTACATAAACTAATAATAAAAACTTAGGACTTATTCTTAATAAAAGAGAAACAAAAGGGAATAATAATGAAGAAACTGGTTTTTCAATTAAATTTTCTCTTATTTTATAAGGATTTATTGGAGAAAAAAATTGTTTGAACCATGGAAAAATTTTCTTAGGGAAAAAAATCAGTTGCAAAAAATTTAAAGGAGCGAATGAAGAATCATATTTGAAGTTGTATTTTTCAAGTAAATCTAGTGTTTCTTTGTCTATAGAGTGCTGGGGAGCTCTAAATCCTGTAGGTTTCTTGCCTAAATACTTTTTAAAACAGTTTATGGATTTTTTAATCTGAATTTCTTTTTCTTTATAAGATAAAGTATCAAATCTTTCATGTTTAAAACCATGTAAAGATATTTCCCATCCTTTTTTTGATAAATTTTTAAAAATTTCTGGATATTTTTTTATACAGTCACAAGTAACAAACAAGATAGGTTTAATATTGTATTTATCAAATAATTTTTCAGCTGTTTTTAGTCCTTTTGTAATGCCTTTATATTTTAGATTATGTAAATCTGGTTCAACATCTATTGTGTAAGTTATCATTTTTTATTTGACAACAATTTATTATACTGAGTTTTAGTTTTTTTTGCAATAATTTTCCAGTCAAATTTTTCAGCTAATTTTTTTCCTTTTTTACCAATTTCTTCAGCTTGTTTTAGATTATTTATTAAATAAGATATTTTTTCAGCTAATTTCTCTGAATCTTCTGGATTAACTAGAATAATATTTTTATTATTTTTAAATATTTGATTCATGCCCTCAAGATTAGATGCAATTACTGGTCTTCCTGAAGCTAATCCTTCTAATAATGCTGGCCATGGCAAAGCTTCCCAAATTGAGGGATATACTAAAACGTAACTAGAAGCAATTTCAGAGAAAAGTTTTTCTCTGTCTAATATAAAACCTCTCCATTTGATATTTTTATTTTTGAATTGTTTTTTTAATTTTTCAGCATAATCATTTTCTTTTGCTAGTAAGTTTAGTTTAAAATTAGTGTCAAGTTTTTGATAGGCTTTTAGCAAATAATAAACTCCTTTTTGTTTGTGTATTCTTCCAATAAAAGTTATTTTTTTATCAATTTTTGGGTTTATTGTTTCATACAAAGAAGTGTCTACTCCATTAGGAATATAAACTACATTGTCAAATTCTTTTTTCAGTTTATCCTTATCTGTTACACTTACACTTATAATTAAATCAGCTGTTTTTAGTCCTAATTTGAAAAGAAACCATAAATAGTTTTTATCATAAAATTTAAACCCTGTTATGCCATGAACTGTTATTATAACTTTATATCTTAATTTCAGTATTGGTGCTAAGAGATATAAAAGGTTTTCATGTATGTGGATTATCTTGTGTTTTTTGATTAATAATAATTTAATTGTATAAATTAAACAAAAAATAAAAAAAGTCACATTAATAAGAAAATTATTTTTTTGGATTATTGGTAAAGAAATTTTATTTCTGCATAAACTTCCTCTTTGAGTCAAAACATTATTATTTAAATTTTCAGAAATTTCATAAATATGTCTCTGGCTCCCTCCTTCTATTGGTGGAGTTAACCCCATCATAAGCACTTTTTTCATTATTTAGAGAATTGCGAAATCCTTATAAATCTTGTTAAGTTTTTTTAATTATGAAAATTTGCTTTTTAGATATAAATCCTTATCCATATATATTTGGAGGAGTAAAAAGAAGAATTGATGGATTAAGTAGTGAATTAGTTAAAAATCATGAGATTTATGTTATTTCTTCTAGAGCTTATAGAAAATCAAAACTAGATTATCCAAAAAACATTAAAATAATAAATACTGGTTTACCATATGTTTCATTTGGAAATAAAAAGAATTTGAAATTTATTTTAAGTTTATTTTACAGGCCTTTTAACTATTTTTCCTGGATTTTAGGATGCATTTACTATTTGTTTAGGATTAAACCTGATGTAATTGATAGCCAGGATATAGTAGTATCAGCATTGCCCTCGTTTGGAGAGAATGTTATAACCCCTCATGGAATTTTTGGAAAAACAATAAAAAAATTATATGGAAAAAGTTTTTTGAAAAATTTTGTTTTTTTATGGAAATTTATTGAGAAAATAAACATTAAGAAAAGTAAGGGGATTATTTGCTTGGGTAAAAAAGAAAAAAATCATTATAAAAAATACAAAAAAACATTTATTGTTGCAAATGGAATTGATTCTGAAAAATTCAAACCTGGGAAAATAGACAAAAAATTAATTAGCTATGTTGGAAGATTGAGCAAAGAAAAAAATGTTGAGGAAATAATTAAAGCTATGCAGGTTTTACCTGATTTTAACCTGATAGTTGTTGGAGATGGTCCTGAAAAGGAAAAATTAGAAAAAACAGCTGGGAATAATGTTAAATTTTTAGGATTTCAAAAAAATCCTGAAAAATATCTAAAAAAATCAAATATATTTATTATGGCTTCAGAATTTGAGACATTACCTTTTTCTTTGTTAGAAGCCATGTCTTGCGGGAATATTGTTCTGACAACAAAAGTAGGAGAAATTCCTAATTTAGTTGAAGCAGGCATAAATGGATTTTTTTTAAAAAAAGGAAAAGCAAAAGAGATTTCTGAAAAAGTTATAGAGATAAATAAATTAAAAAATAAGGAATTAGAAAAAATAAGAAAAAATGCAATTGAGACAGCAAGAAAACATAACTGGAAAAATAAAGCAAAAAAATTGGAAAAAGTTTATAAAAAAATTTTGTTAGATAATTAAAATGGTGTTTAAAATTCAAAAAAAAGCTCCACAATGGTGGGATGATTATGTTAAAATGCCTCAACAATCCTCTTTTCAGGCTAGATTGTCAAAAAAATACAGATTTTTTATAGAGGATAAAAAAAAGAAAGGATTATTATTTACAATTAAAAAACAAAAAATATGGAATATAGCTAGAGTAGCATTTCCAAATGAAGATGAAGAATTAATAAAAGCGTTTGATAATTATTGCAAAAAAAACAAATTAACCTCTCTAATTTTATCTTTTAGGAATTATCCTTTTCTACATAAACAAGATGTCGCTACTGTTCAAGTTGATTTAGAAGAAGACAATTGGAAAGAATTAGACAAAAAAACCAGGAATCAGGTGAGAAAATCAGAAAAAAATGGAGTTAGTGTTAAACCAGCTGAAAATTTAGATGATTATAAAAAATTTTACAAAATACTTGAAGATACTTCTGAAAGAAAAAGTTTTGACATTCCTTCTTTTGAAAATATAAAAAATTTAACTGAAAAAAAAGAATTTTGCAAAATATTTTTAGCTTATCTTAATAATAAAGTTGTATCTGGCTCTTTAGTTACTTTTTTTAAAGATAGAATCAATTTGAATCTAGCTGGAACTTATCCTGAACATTACAGAGATTACCCGACTAATCTGATTTACTGGAAAATTATTGAATTTGGTAAAGAAAACAATTTCAAAATTTTTGATTTAGGAGGTTACACATTAAATGCAAAAAAGAATTCTCCAAAATACGGAATTAACAAATTTAAGTTAGGTTATGGAGATGTAAAAAAATATTATTTTTTGAGCAATTCATTTTATTACATTTTTTTGCGAAAAATTTATTCTAAGTTCCAGAAATAAGTAGCATAAATATTAAAAACCTGTTTTATTAATTTTGAATATGAAAAATTCAAAAATTAGAGTTTGTTTTTTGACAAGCGAGGTATTTGCTTTTGGAAATTACGGTGGTTTCGGGAAATTAATAAGAGATAAAGGCAAGGAATTAGTAAAGAGAGGTGTTGAAGTTTATGTTGTTATGAAACAGATAAAAAAAGGTGGACAAAGAACTATAGAAGATCTTGACGGAATGGTTGTTTTAGGTTTTCCATCATATTTACAAGCTGGAAAATTTATTAAATTAGTTGATGCTGATATTTATCAGAGTGAAGAGCCGATTCACTTAACATTATTAGCTGAAAAATTGCTTCCAAACAAAAAACATATAGTTGTTTTTCAGGATCCCAGAGATAAAAAAGATTATGAAGATATGTACCAGTTTCCTGAATTAAGATTAGATTTGTTGAAAAAAATATTTGGCTATTATAAAAGTCCTGTAATAAGAAAAGCTGCTCAAAATGCTGATGCTAGGTATTGCCAGGCAAAATTTATGGCTAAAAAAACAAAAAAAATGTATAAATTAGAAAAAGAACCAGAATTTTTGCCTAATCCTGTTGATATTCCAAAAAGGAATATGAAAAAAGCTGATAAACCCACGGTGGTTTTTTTAGCAAGATTAGATAATTACAAAAGACCATGGATTACACTTGAATTAGCAAAAAAATTTCCTCATGTAAATTTCGAAATTTGTGGTAAAGCACATAATGATAAATTGCAAGAAAAGTATATTAAAAAATATTCAAAATATAAAAATATCCATTTTCATGGATTAGTTTTTGGCGAGGAAAAATCTAAAATTTTGGAAAAAGCATGGATTTTAATTAATACATCAATACATGAAGGGTTGCCAGTCGCTTATATTGAAGCTGCTGCTCATAAATGTGCTTTTTTAAGTTGCAGGAATCCTGATAATTTTGCAAGTAATTTTGGAAGATATATTACTTTCAAAAGAAAAAATAAACCTGAAGAATTTATTGAACCATTAAAGTGGTTATTAGAAAAAGATAGATGGAAGAAACTTGGCGAAAAAGCTCAGAAATATGTTAAAAAAGAGCATGAAACTGATAAAGTAATCAAGCAACATATAAAAATTTATAAAAAAATAATTGAAAATAAAAACAGAAACAATGAATAGAATATATTACTGGATTCAGTGCATAAAAAAATCTATAAAATTTAATCCTAAAACTATTGAAAAAGAAAATATTCAGGCATTTTCAGAAATTAATGAAGTTGAAATTTACAAAAAAAGAAAACCAACTCCTTATGAAAAAATAATTTTTAAAAAATTAAATGGTAGGATATTGGATATCGGATGTGGCGCTGGTAAAATTTCAGTTTATTTAGCTGAAAAAGGTTTAGATGTTGAGGGATTTGATGCTTCTGAAGAAATGATTAAAGAAGCTGAAAAATTAGCTAAAAAAGAGAATGTTGAAGAAAAAACTAGATTTTATATTCAGGATTTATTAGATTTAGATGATAAGAATAAATTTGATTATGTCTTATGTTTGTTTAATCAGTTAACTTATTTTCCTTATGCAAAAACAAGAATAAAAGTAATTAAAAAAATGATTAGCAGTTTGAAAAAAAACGGAGAAATTATTATCACTACAACAAATAAAAATTATCCAAGAATTTTTATAAAATGTCTGGTTTTTTATTTTTTTATGAAAATATTTGGTAAAAAAGCTGAGTTTGGTGGTATGTTTACCTTGCCGAAAAACGCTATAACTCCGATATACCAGCATATGTTTAATAAAAAAGAATTTGAAAAATATCTAAAGAAAATAGAAAATATTGAATATAAGTTTTATACAAGCAGTGAAATTACAGGTAAAAAGAGATTATTTGACCCGAATTTAATAATCTTTATTAAAAAGCAAAGAATTAAAAACTAATAGGAGTTTGTTCAATAGTAAAATGAGAGTATGTTTTGTTGTGACTGAAATATTCGCCTGGGGTGTCTACGGAGGTTTTGGGTTTTTAACCAGGGAAATAGGGAAAAATTTAGTTAAAAAAGGTGTTGAAGTTTATGTTGTTACTAAGCAAAGAGTAGATGAAGGGCAGAGAACTATTGAAGAACTAGATGGGATTAAGATTTTAGGGTTCCCAAAAATATTAAAGTCAAAAAATTTATTTAAGCTTGTTGATGCTGATATTTATCATAGTCAGGAACCAACTATTTTTTCTTATTTAGCTAAAAAAGCTAAACCTAATAAAAAACATATAATAACTTTTCAAGATCCAAGAGATGATAAAGATTATGAAAACTTAGCTTCTGTTGGAGAAAAATTATCTATTGGAGATAGATTATTAAGCCATTATAAAAGTCCTTTTACAAGATGGATTGTTCATCATTCTGATGAAGTTTATTGCCAGGCAAAATATATAACTAAAAAATGTATGAGGATGTATGATTTAAAAAAAGAGCCAGAATTTTTGCCTAATCCTGTTCCTACAATCCCAAAAGGAAATCTAAAAAAAGCTGATAAGCCAACAGTTGTTTTTTTAGGCAGATTGGATAACCAAAAACGGCCTTGGATTACTTTAGATTTAGCTAAAAAAATGCCTGGTGTTGATTTTGAGATTCTAGGAGAATCCCATGATCCAGAAAAACAAAAGCAATATGTTAAAAAATATAAAAGATATAAGAATATTCATTTTAGAGGACATACTGTTGGAAAAGAAAAATCAAAGATTCTTGGAAAATCCTGGGTTTTCATTAATACTTCAGCTCACGAATGTTTGCCTACTGCATTTTTAGAAGCTGCTGCTCATAAATGTGCAGTATTAAGTTGCAGGAATCCTGATAATTTTGCAAGTAATTTTGGGATACATGTTCCTCAAAAATTAAATAATAAACCTAAAGATTTTGAAAAGCCATTAAAAGAATTAATTAATGGCAACTGGAAAGAACTAGGAGAAAAAGCTCAGAAATACATAAAAGAAAATCATAGCATAGATGTGGTAATTAAAAAACATTTGGAGGTTTATAATAAACTATTAAAATAAGATGAGTAAAATTGCAGGTTTCCTTGATTTAATTGAAAAAATAACAAAAAGAAGGTTAGGTTTAGTTGCAAAGCCAACATATATTAATTTTTCAATAACTAAAAAATGCAATTCTAAATGTATAGGATGTAATATTTGGAAAGTTAAAGATTTTTCTGATGAGATGCATTCTGAAGAAATTGAAAAAGTTTTTAAAAATAATAAAAGAATGTTCAGTAATGTAAGGATGGTTCAGATAACTGGTGGTGAACCTTTTTTAAAAAAAAACATTGAGAAAATTATTTTCTCAATTCAAAAATATATGCCAAAAACATGGGTTTGGATTGCATCAAATGGGTTGTCAACTGGTTTAATTTTGAAAAAAACTGAAAATATTTTAAAAAATTTTGAAAAATTAGGAATAACTTTATCAGTTGATGGTATTGGAGAAAAACATGATAAAATAAGAGGAATTAAAGGAAATTTTAACAACACTTTAGAAACTGTAAAAAAATTAAATAAATTAAAAGAAAAATATCCTAAATTAGAGATTTCAATAGGTTTTACAATAACAAAAAATAATTATGAGGAAATTTACCAAGTTTACAAGTTAGCAAAAAAACATAAAGTTAATTTTAGTTTCAGGCCCTGGCAGATTAGTGATACTTATTATGAAAATTCTGATAAAAATTTTAGATTGAATAAAAAAGAAAGAAAAGAGCTTGAAAAATTATTAGAAAAAATACAAAAAGATTATATAAAAAACAAAAGTTTTATCGATAAATTAAAAGATATCTTTTATATGAATGGAACACTAGACTATATAAAAAATCCAAAAAAACAGCAGGTTAAATGTAATGCTGGATTTTTATCATTTTTCTTAACTCAGGAAGGAAATATTTATCCCTGTATCTTTATGTCAAAAAAATTGGGCAATATAAGAAAAGATGAGTTTAAAAAGATATGGAATAATAAAAAAACTAAGGAAGTAAGAAAAGCTATATCAAAAGGAAAATGTCCTAATTGCTGGACTGAGTGCGAAAGCCAGAGAGATTTGCAATATATGCCTATTCAATTATTAATTAGAGGTTTAAAAAAATGAGATTTTTTATTTTAGGAATTGATGGATTAGATTATAGGGTTGTGGAAAAATTAGATTTAAAAAATTTAAAGCAAGAGGAATATGGAACAGTTGAAGTTCCAATTAATAAGTTAGCTGGTATGCCTGTTTCTTGTGAAGTATGGAATTCTTTTTTAACTGGCAAGTACACTCCCATGAGATTTCAAAATTCTAATCCTTTTGTTGACAAGTTAAATAAAATATTGATTTTATTAAGAAGAAAAATTCCTTTTGGTTTTAATATTAAAGAAAGGATTGAAGGAAACCTAAAAACTACTAAAAAATATCCAGGATTAAAAGATAAAACCTTTATTGATGAATTAGATGCTAACTATTATAATGCTCCTTTTTATGATTTTGAATTTGAAAAAACAAGCAAAGAGATAATGAAACTTGTTAATAATGAAATAACTTATGTTGAAGCCAGAGAATTCTATTTAAAAGAATTTGAAAAATATAAAAAAGAATTATTAGAAAAATTAGAAAAAAACAAAAAGCAAGTTTTTTTTAGTTATACTAATTTTATTGACGGAATCCAGCATCATTTTTATAAAGATGAGAATTTTTTAAAAGAAAAACATAAAGAAATTGATGAATTTGTAAATAAAATTAATAAAAATTTTAATGCAGATTTTGTATTGATTGTTTCTGATCATGGACATGAAAACGGTAAACACAAAGCACCAGGATTTTATTCATTAAATAAAAAAATGAATTTGAAAAAACCGAAGATTGAGGATTTTTATGATATTATATTAGAAAAAAACAACTTGCCGACAAAAAAAGATGAAAAAGAAATAAAAAAACAACTTAAAAAATTAGGCTATATTTAATTCTTTATAAACTAAACATTAATAAATCAAAATTTAATAATATTGACATGGTAAATAGAATATATGTTTTAGGAGGATGGTTTGGGGAAAAAAATATTGGAGATGAAGCTATTTTAATAGGAATTGAAAAAATCCTAAATAAAGTTTTTCCTGAGGCAGAAATTTATGCTTCAACAGTTGATGCTGACTATACAAAAAAAATTTCAGATGTACATGTAGTTTATATTGGTAGTTTAAAGAGTTTTAGAGCTTGGAAAACTATTTTGGAGAATGTTCTGAAAGCTGATTTAGTTGTTGTAAGTGGTGGCACACCTTTATATGATTATGCATATAGAGACATTTTAATCAATCTAGGTTTGCCAATTTTTCTAAGAAAAAAAGTTGTTTTTTTAGGAATAAGTAGTAAGAAAATAAAGACAAAAAAAGGGAAAAAAATTGTTAAATATTTAGTTGAGAATAGTAAACAAATAAGTGTTAGGGAACCAGTAACAATAGATATTTTAAGAAATTGCGGGGTGAAAAAAAATATTGAGCTGACAGGAGACTCTGCATTAGTTATTGAGCCCTTACCTTATAAAAAAATAAATAAAAATAAAAAACCAGTGTTGGGTTTGTGTCCTAGAATGTTGAGTCAAAATTTTAAATATTTTTTTCATTCAAAAATTGAGAAAAAAGATATTAATAATATTCAGAAAAATATTGCTAAGATAGCTGATTATTTTAGTGAAGATTTTGACATCTTATTTATCCCGTTTCATCAAAAATATGGAGACGTTAAGTACATTAAAGACATTATAAAAATGATGGAAAATAAAAATGTTAGTATTGAAAAAAGCATTTATCCTTTAGAAACTTTAAAACTTATAAATAAAGCGGATATTATTTTTGGAACTAGATTGCATTCACTTATTTTTTCTGCAATACAAAATAAACCAGTTGTTACAATTGATTATGATCCAAAAATTGGGGGCTTTATGAAATTCATTAAACAAGATGAGTATATGGGAAATCCTGATAGTTCTGCTCAAGAATTAATTAAATTAATTGAAAATGCCTGGAAAAACAGAAAAAAAGTGAAAAAAGAAATTAAAGAAAACATAGAAGAAGCTAGGAAAAAAATTATTAAAAACGCACAAAAAATGAAAAGTTTTGTTTAAAAAACTATATAAATGCAACTTCAAACTATAATTTATGGGTTTAAAAGATTATATTAAAAAAACATCTAAAAATATTCCTTTTTTATATTCAGTTTTGAGATTTTTTTATGTAGAATATATAGGTTTTTTATGTTTAAGAAATTTCTTAAATTCTGATCCTAATTTTATTAAAAAAAATCCTTGGTATCTTCATATTAAGGATACTCAAATTAATAAAAAACTCCCTTTATTTAGGGACAGAGAAAATGAACTTTTAGAATTTTTTAGATTAAATAAAATTGATTTATATATGAACTATCTTAAATATGGTTTTCCAAGCAAAGACAGATACAGAAAGAATATTATAAAAATTTTTGAAGGGCAGATTGATACTGATGAAGGATTAACAAATGCATATGCTAAATCCTCCTTACAATACTCTATTAGGTTAATGTTGGGTTATGAAAAATATGTTCTTCTTACGCCTTATTTATCTTATATTATGAAAAATACTGATTTAAAATTTGGAGGTATGGAGGTTTTAGATTATGGATGTGGTATTTCAGATATTGGTTTGTTATTGGCGTCATTAGGTGCAGAAGTTACTCTAGTAGATTTAGATGACAAAAAGTTTGATTTTACTGGATGGAGATTTAAAAAAAGAGGATTTAATCCTAACATAATTAGAATTAAAAATGTTTCAAAATTTCCTAAATTAAAAAAAGAAGAATATGATTTAATTATTGCAACTGAAATATTTGAGCATGTAAGAAATCCTTTAAAATTATTAAAGATTATTACAAGAGCTTTGAAAAAAAATGGTTTTTTAATAGATTCTATGGGAGGAGAATTTAAAAGAGACATAGAAGGAGATCATTTAGAAGAAGCTATAAAAATAGGAAATTCCAAAAAATACAAAAATTATTATAATCGATATTATGAACACCTTAAATTCAAAAATGATTTAAATTATTTATACAGAAAAAAATAAAATGCCTTTTGGAAATTTTTTGTCAAAAAATAATTCTGGAATAGTAAAAATATATTCGAACTTATTTGGCTTTCCTTATCTTTCACCCCATATCAAATATCCTGTTATTGAAAAAATTTTAAATCTTAAAGAAAATGAGAAAATATTAGATGTTGGATGCAGCCAGGGTTTGTATACTATGAATTTAGCCAAAAAATATAATTGTGATTTTACAGGAATCGATTTGGATGATGATGCAATTAAAAAAGCTAACTATGATTCTAAAAAATTGGGATTAAATTGTAATTTTTACAAAGGAAGTATTGAACAACTTCCATTTAAAGATGATGAATTTGATAAGATACTGTGTTTGGATATATTAGAACATATAAAAGACGATGAAAATGCAGTAAATGAACTTCAAAGAGTTTTAAAAAACCGCGGAAAACTAGTTATTTCAGTTCCTCATAAAAAAAGTTTTTTTATTATGAATTTGCCTTATAATAAAGTGAATCACATTAAAGGGGGGCATGTCAGGAGAGGGTATGACTTTGAAAACTTAAAGAGAATTTTAGAAGAAAATAAGTTTGAAGTTATTGAAAAAAGATTATTGGTTAATTTATTTGGGGGCATAAGTTGGTATCTCCATGGTTGGTTTTCTAAAAATAAAATACTTAATTTGGCTAGTTTCCCTTTATTACTATTATTCTCAAAATTAGACAAATTACTTCCTTTTTACATCACCAAAGAATTATTAATAGTGAAAGCTGAAAAATCAAAAACTTGCTAATCTATAACCAATTTTTAAAATTAATTTTCTTAATTCATTCCATAATTTCTCATTGTTTTTAGATTTTATTCTGTAACCTAATTTTTCAATACTAAATTTTGATTTATTTAGATAATTTTTATTTAAACCTTGATTTTCAACTGATAATAAAAGATATACCAATGTATTCCTTAAATATTTTTTAGGATTAAAAACATAAAAATCTTTAAAATGAATTATTTTTTTTATTAAATTTCTAAATGAAATATTCTTTTTTATTGAATATTTATTATTCTCATAAGTTTTAATTAAATAATCTCTGCTTTTAATCCATTTTTCTATTGGATTTTTTAGATATAATCTGTTCTCATCAAAATAAAACTCTAAAATTTCGCTCATATAATTAATTAATTCTTTTTTATTTTTCTGTTTTTTTAAAATTTTAATAGCATTATCACATCTTTCTTTGACTCCTGATTTATACTGGTTATTGACTATGTTTATTATGTCTGATAAAGTAAAAATCATCTTTGCTGCCTGGTTGCTCAGAGATATTTTATCAGATTTATTTTTAGATTTTAAAATTTCATAATTTTTTAAATTAATTAAGTTTAGTTTTAATTTGTTAAAAAAAAGAATTTCTGCATCATTTTTACTTATTTTTTTTACTTTTGGCAAAATTTGGGAGATTTCCTTTCCATAGATTGTTAATGCTTTAGATTTGTCATATGTATGAGTATCTAGAGGCATTTGTTTGGCTTCTTTATAATTTTCATAGATAATATCTTTATCAATTTCTAAGTCATTAATTTTTGAAAGCTCTTTTTTAATTTGATTTTGATTTTTTTTATTTTTAACAATAACTAATAAATCTAAATCTGAAATAAATACATGTTTGTTATTTATTTTTTTATAAACCATTTCTCCTCGAGAAAAGCTTCCAAAAATAGATAATGATATTAAATTTGATTTTTCTATGTTTTGTATTTTTTCCGAAATCTTGTTTATATGATTAATTAATTTTTTCTTAAAATTTTTATTTTTTATATTTATTTTTTCTTCTAACTTCATTTTAATGAGCTTTTTCCATCAAAATTATATTTTAATTTTAGCAAATCAAATATTGTAGGCATTACATCTATAATATTTCCAGTATTTTTTAATTTTTTATCTGGACTTAAAAAAGGAACATAAGATTTTTCTAAATATCCGTGCATTGCTTTTATTTTTTTGGCATTGTAAAAATCTGGATTAATATTAAATCCTTTTTTGCACCAGAATATTAATTCCCCATATTTTTTTGAAACAGGAAGATTATTTTTTTGCAACTCTTTTTTTTCAATAATTTTCCCATAATCTAATTTTTTTAACAAGTTTTGGACTTCATTTCTTGCTTTATTATTTTTAAACCAAAATCTTGCTAATGGAGAGTTTAAAAAAAACAAATAATCTCTTACTGGTTTTGATTTTAATTTTTTAAATTCTTTTACCAAATCAATATTTTTATTGATATTTTCCATGCCATGGTCTGATGTAATAAAGGTATAATCTATTTTTGATTTACTTATATTTTTAATTGAATTTTCTATATTTTTCAAAGCATTTTCAATTTCTATAGAATTTGTTCCAAATTTATGCCCTAAATAATCTAATTCTGAATAATGCAAAATTAACAGATGATTTTTAGCAAAACTAAATTTTTTAAAAAAATTATTTATTTCATTTGTTGTTCCCCAAAAAAAATCTGTTTTGTAATCATTTTTATTTAAGATTCCAAAGGGATGTTTAATTGAGAGATATTTCTCCTGTCTCAGTATTTCTTTATATGAATCATTTATCTTGAAATAAGGAAATAAAAATAATGGAATATTATGGTAGTTTTCTCCAGTTAATCTCTCTATAATTCTTTTAATCCATATATTTCTTTTTTTAATTTTTAGCTTTTTAGGTAAAAAATTTGAAAAAATAGAATCTTTCCTTTTTAATACAAAATCTACAAAAGTGTCTGTAGTTTCTGGATATTTTCCAGTTAATAAATCAATTCTGTTTGCAAAGGTTGGATTGATTAACATCCTAGATTTATTTAATGATTCTAGATAAGAAGTTTGTTCTAAATATTTTTCATTAAATGCATCAATGATTATTAGTAATATTTTCATGTAAAATGTTAAATAAGAATATATTTAAAAATATCTGTTTTTTTCATATAAGATGGTTAAAAAGAAGCATCATATGTTAATATTTGGGTTGGATGGCTCAACTTTTGATTTAATTAAACCATGGATTAAAAGTGGGAAATTAAAAAATCTGAAAAAAGTTTATAATGATGGAATTAAAGGAGTGTTAAAAAGCACTATTCCTCCTTTAACTTCTCCAGCTTGCCCATGCCTTTATACTGGAAAAAATCCTGCAAAACTTGATGTTTTTAATTTTATGAAGTTAGGAAAATTAGTTACAAGTAACGATGTTAAAAGCAGGAAATTGTGGGATTATTTATCTGAATATGATGTTAAAACAGCTATAATTAATGTTCCAATAACTTATCCTCCTGAAAAAGTTAATGGCTTGATGATTAGTGGGAGAAACATTCCAAATGATAGAGTTGAGGGAGTTTATCCTCCTGAAAAACAAGATGAGATTAAAAAACAATTTCCAATTGGGGAAGAATGGGGAAAAGAAGTTACTCAAGGGACAGTTAACTCTGGGAAATTTTTGGAAATGCAAACTAAATTTAGCAAAAAAAGAATTAATTTTTTAGGCAAAATTTTAGATAATTACGAATTTATCTTTTTCTGGATTTTAGGAACAGATAAATTACAACATCATTACTGGAACAGAAAAAAATTGCTATTAAAATTCTACAAAGAAATTGATAAAGAATTGGGCAAAATATTGAAAAAATTTAATGGGGATTTAATAATTTTATCAGACCACGGATTTGAAGCTGTTCCAAAATATGTTTTTCACACAAACATCTGGTTAGAAAAAAATAAATATTTAAAAAGGAAATCAGGAGTTTTAAAGGCAATTTACAACAAAGTTGAAAACTTCTTGCCTAAAAAAATAATTAAAAAATTTATTTTGCAAAAAGTAAGAGAAAAAAAGAAATCAGATAATATTGGGAAGACAATACCTTTTGTTAATTGGAAAAAAACTTTAGCATATAAGGATAGATTTGGAATTAGAATAATAAAGCAAAATTGTAAAAATTATGAAAAAACAAGAGATGAAATAATTGAAAAACTCAAAAAATTAAAATATAAAAACAGAAATGTAATCAGAGAGGTTTACAAAAGAGAAGAGGTATTTTCTGGAGAATATTTAGAAAAAATTCCAGATATAATTGTTTTGGAATCAGGGGAATTTGAGTCTGATTATTATCTGTCTGGAGAGATTTTTAGTAATGTGAAAAAATCTGAAATTAAAGGCAGAAAAATTTATGGCACTCACGGAACTGCAAGAAACGGTATTTTTCTTGCCTATGGTGAAAACATTAAAAAAGGAAATATTGATGCTAAAATCTATGATGTGGTTCCTACAGTTTTGCATTATTTTGGAATACCTATTCCAGAAGATATTGATGGGGAAGTTTTGAATATATTTAATAAAAAGTTTAAAGCAAAAAAAGTAAAGAAAAAAACAAAAAAACTTAATAAAGAAAAAGATTTAATTCTGGATTTAATAAAAAAGAGAAAAATTTAAAAAGTCCATAATTATATATAATGATATATAATTAAATATAATTATAAAAATGGGAAAATACGGAACAGTTTCATTGCCAATGCCTTTAATTGATAAAGTTAAAAAAATGATTAAAGGAACAGGATTCACCTCAGTAAGCAGTTATGTTGAGTATGTAATAAGAACAATAGTTGAGGAAAAAGCAAGAGAGCAAAAACAAAAAGCATTTACAAAAAAAGAAGAAAAAGAAGTTAAAGACAGGTTAAAAGCATTAGGCTATTTAGACTAAAATGAATCATTTAGAAAAACTTGAAAACGAGAGTATTTACATAATTAGGGAAGCATTTAACAAATTTAAACTAGGTTTGTTATGGAGTATTGGAAAAGATTCTACTACTTTACTACATTTAGTTAGAAAGTCCTTTTTTGGCAAGGTTCCTTTTCCAGTTGTATATATTGATACTGGAAAGCATTTTAAAGAAATGTATGATTTTAGAGATAAACTAGTTAATGAATTAAAATTAAATCTAATTGTTGCTGAAAAAATAAAAGAAGCTGATGAACAAAATGTTGATGAAAAAGATAAGCTGAATTGTTGTGGATTAAGAAAAACTGAAGCATTAAAATCAGTTATTGAAAAAGAAAAATTCCAGGCATTATTATTAGGCATAAGAAGAGATGAACACGGAATAAGAGCAAAAGAGAGGTTTTTTTCTCCAAGAAACAAGCAATTTAAATGGGATTATAAAAATCAATCCCCAGAATTATGGAATCAGTATAAGACCAAAAAGAAAACTGAAGAGCATATCAGAGTTCATCCTCTTTTATCGTGGACTGAATTAGATGTCTGGAATTATATAAAAAAAGAAAATCTTCCAGTAAATCCTTTATATTTTGCTAAGGAAATTAACGGGAAAATGATGAGATATCGTTCACTAGGTTGTGTTCCATGCACTCAGCCAATTGAATCTACTGCAAGAAATGTAGATGATATTATTAAAGAAATAAAAACAAGTAAATCTGGAGAGAGGAGTGGTCGTGCACAAGATAAAGAAACAGCATATGCAATGCAACAGTTAAGAGCATTAGGATATATGTAGAAAATTAAATTTTAAACAAAAAATGAAACAGTATATGAATATTGTGATTGTAGGGCATGTTGACCATGGCAAGTCAACTCTAATTGGGAGATTATTTTATG
Organism: Candidatus Woesearchaeota archaeon; assembly: GCA_964592915.1. Taxonomy (GTDB): domain Archaea; phylum Nanobdellota; class Nanobdellia; order Pacearchaeales; family GW2011-AR1; genus CAZQGH01. The sequence goes on from CAZQGH010000003.1 coordinate 62,203, forward strand.
ATACAGATTCTCTTCCAGATGAAAAATTAAAAGAATTAAAACAAGTTTCTGAAGCATTAGGTAAGGAATTAGAATTTGGATTTGTTTTAGATCATTTAGAAGAAGAAAGAAAGCAAGGCATAACAATTGATACAACCCAGCAGTTCTTTAATACTAAAAAAAGAGATTACACAATTATAGATGCTCCAGGACATGTAGAGTTTGTTAAAAATATGATTACTGGAGCTACTCAAGCTGATGCTGCAATATTGATTGTAGATGCTTCTGAAGGGGTTCAGGAACAAACAAAAAGGCACTCATACATCTTGTCTATGTTAGGACTAAAACAGGTAATAGCAGTAATAAATAAAATGGATTTAATTGATTATAATGAAGAGAAATTCAAAAAAATAAAAAATAATCTGCTAGAATTTTTAGATAAATTAGAAATCAAACCAAAATTTGTAATACCCATTTCTGCAAAAAAAGGGGATAATATAGCAAATAAATCAGATAATATGGAGTGGTATAACGGAAAAACAGTTTTAGAATCTCTAGATTCATTTGATATAGAAGAAATAAATGAAGAAAAATTAAGATTTGCAGTTCAGGATGTTTATAATTTTGATGAAAGAATTATTGCTGGCAAAGTTATTAGTGGTGAGCTTAGAAAAAATATGGAGGTAAATATTATTCCTAGTAATGAAAAAGCTAAAATAGATAAAATAAAGATATTTGGAGGAGAATTAGAAAAAGCTGAAACTGGAAAAAATATTGGATTGGTATTAGATAAAAAAAGATTTGTTGAAAGAGGGCAAATTTTTACTGAAGATGAAACAAAAACAAAAAACCAGTTTAAAGCAAAGATATTTTGTTTATCTCCTGAATCAATAAAAAAAGGAGATACATTTGTTTTGAGATGTTCAACACAAGAAACAGATTGTGAGATAAAAGAAATAATAGAGGTTATTGATTCTTCAAGCTTGGAAAAAGTAGAAAATGAAGAAATAAAAAACAGACAGGCAGCAAATGTTTTAATTGAAGCTTCAAAACCTGTCTTAGTTGAAAATTTTAATGAGATTCCTGAATTAGGTAGATTTGTTCTTGAAAAACAGGAAACAGTTGCAGGAGGTATCATAACATGAAAATTATATTAGCAATAGATGCTTTGGAATACAATTTAGTTGAAAAATTCAACTTTTTGAATTTAAAAAACAAATTTTTTGGAAAAACTGATATTTCTGATTTTAGCCAGCCAAGAACAATGGTTTTATGGAGTTCATTTTTAACAGGAGAAAACAAAGAAGAAGAGGTTTTAATTGAGGGGAATAAAGAAATGTGGAACAAAACATGGACTATAGAAGATACATTTTTAAAAAATTTTGAAAATCCTGCTGTTATTGACTTGCCAGGATTTAGCTATGATTTAAAATCTCATGAACATTCCAGAAAATTGCTAAAAAAATTTTTTGAAGCTGAAGATAAAGAAAAAGAAAACATAAGGAAAGAGTATAATAAACAGGCATTTAACCATCATAACAAGATTAAAAAAAAGTTTTTTAATGCCTTAAATAAAAATCATGATTTAGTTATTGGTTATTTTTCAGTTATTGATGTTATTGGACATTTAAGTTTTGGGAATGAAACTTTGATGAAAATGCTTTATAAAGAATTAAATGAAATAGCTGAATTTTCAAAAAATAAAGGAGAAGTTTTGATTTTATCTGACCATGGCATGAAAAAAATAGGGGTGTTTGGAGACCATTCTAATTATGGATTTTGGAGTTTCAAATCTGATTTAAAAAAACCAAAAATAACTGATTTTTTTGATATAATTAGTTCTTGGCAATAAGACTTTTAAAAACATTAAAATCTTCTTTTGTAAAACCTCTAAAAATAATTAAAATTAAGAAATAAATTAATATTCCTAAAAATATTAAACTTATTCCTAAAAACAAGTTCATATCTTCAATACTCCCTAAAATTAAATTAAGAATTATGAACATTATTAAAGAGGAGGTAACAATTTTTGATAACCCTTTGTTTAGTTTTATTTTAAAATCTTTTTTAACTTCAAAATATAATAGAATAAAATAAATATATCTGCTTGCTATAGTTGCTATTGCTGCTCCTGTTATTGCTAATAATTGTGAGTATTTTAAAAACTGAGTTATTAGAATATAATTAAAAATTATATTTATTATAGTTGCTGCAACTAAATACTTAACATACTTTTGTGGTTTTTCTTTTGCTGTGAATAAGCTTCCCAATAAATAAGTTGAGGTTGTTTCAAAAACTAGAAATGATAAAAAGATTAAAGGAATCATAGAAGGAAGATAGTCATATCCGTAAATTATCCTGATGAAATATCCTCCTAGGGTTGCTATTCCAAAAGAAGCTGGCAAAGTAATCATTGCATTATACTTGAAAACTTTTGGAAATGCCTGTTTCAGATTTTCATTTTTTAGTTGAGTAAAATATGGAAGTAGCACTTCACTAAAAATCATCAAACCAGTAACACTAAATGCTAAAGCAAAAGCAGCTTGATAATAACCCAAAAATTCTGAAGTTACAAAAATGCCTAACATTATTGTGTCCACTTGTGAGAAAAATAAAGTTGATAAGCTTCCAAGAACTGCAAAACTCATGAACTTTGAGATTCTTTTTTTATCAATATTTTCTGTTGATGAACTAATTGCTTTATTAAGCATTTTTGGGAATAACTTCCTTAAGTAATAAATAGAAATGAAAATCAAAACAATAGAAGTTAAAATCAAACCTACAAACAAACCAGCAACTCTGTAAGATTCTCCAATAAAATAAAAAATAATTATTGCAAAAATAATTTTTAAAATTTGTGAAACAGCTTCTTTTAAACTTAGATATTTTACTTTTTTGATTGCATAAAATAGATGATAAGAGAAATTTTCAAATGATAAAAAGAAAATATAAAATCCTGCAATTAGCAATGGCAAAAATAAAGCAGGTTTGTTAAATATATAAAAAGATAGGGGATAAGCTAAGATTATTAATAAGATTGAAAATATAGAAACTAATAAAAATTTGGTTTTAAAGAAAAATTTCAGATAAGATGCTATTTTTTCTTTTTCATTGGCAATTGCATAAGAAATGTATCTGTTTAAAGCCATATTTATTCCCATGTTAGAAAAAGTCATAAATATCAATGCTATAGATAAAGTTAAGGAATAAATACCATATCCTTCAGGCATCAGAATTCTGGCAATAATTATTGTGAAAATTAATGCTCCTCCTCTAGAAATAATTCTTGAAAAAACATCCCAGCTTATATTGGCAAAAATTTGTTTTCTTAAACTAGCTTTTTTCATATTCATATAACAAAAAGAGGTTATTTAAATTTATTTTGATATAATCTGATGAATAATAGAAAAATTTCTATCATCAAATTCATCCTGAGTAATATCTTCAACTAAATCTAGTAAAAAATGAAATAGCAGTCCAATTAGCAAAAATAAGAAAAATTGGAAGAAAAGTGCTAAAATAAAAAGAAAAATAAAAAATTCAATATTGTGAAAAATTAGTAGATAATCCCAGTTTTCTTTTTTGTGTATTTTTTCTTCAAAATAATAATATGCTTTGTTTAAACTAAATTCTTTTTTCTTTAAGACATAAACAATATAATGGTCTACATCAAATAAAAAACTAGATAAAAAGATTAATAAAAATCCTAACAAACCAATTTCAGGAAATATTAAATAGACCACTAATGCTAAAAAATCTCCTAAAATAATATGGTGTTTTGGTAGCATTTATTCCTCAATTTTTTTAACTATGTCTGCAAATGCTGGTCTTGTTATTAATAC
>CAZQGH010000004.1:0-17287 GCA_964592915.1 Candidatus Woesearchaeota archaeon
TTATATACAAGATAAGATTATCTATCACCCGTAGACTTTACAGAACCAAAAATGAGGATATTTATAAACTAACTTAACTTTATATTACTATGAAACAAAAAGATGCTAAAACTTTAACATGGATTATAATAATCGGTGTTGTTCTAATTGCTGTTATTTTAGGATTTAAATTATTAAATGGTAATGGAAATATGAATGAAGCTGAAAATAAGAACATGGGTGGAGAAATGGATGAGACAGAAACACTTGAAATACCTCCTTCAATACCTGATGATGAAAATGGCATGAACGGGAATAGGGATGCCGGAATTACAACTGATGAATTAGCAGAACATAATAGTGAAGATGATTGCTGGATTGTTTATGAAGGGAAAGTATATGATATAACTAATGCTGAAATGCATCCAAATATGGCTGAAACATTTTTTGGTCATTGCGGCAATGTTGAGGGATTTGAACAAGGAGCTAAATCTCAGCATTCAAATAGTGATGAAGACAGAGTATTAAATTTTGGAATTTTTGTTGGAGAGTTAGCTTAAAAATGGTAAATATGGTTCAGATTGTTTTTATTTTAGGAATAACAAACATAGTGTTTGGTTTGTTAGTTTTATTATCATGCAGATGCATGTTGGGAATATTTGTTAAGAAATTATACAAATATGACTTGTATAAAAAATTTTACAGATTACATTGCTATTACTGGTGGTTATTTATATTATCTGTCTTTGCTCATGCTATCTTAGCATTTATTGTTTTTGGGAATCCATTTTAACTTAATCTTGAAGTTAATTTTAATTTAAATAAATTATAGGAGGTAAAATATGGAAGAAAAATATAAAGAAATAAGAACTGAAGACCCGGATATAGGAGAGAAGCATGTTCCAGTTGTGAAAGTTGAAGAAAAGGATGGCGAAGTAGTGATTGATGTTGTTGTGGGGGACACAGAACATCCTTCTGAACCAGGACATTTTATTCAGTGGATTGAAGTTTTAGATAATGATGTTTCTTTATCAAGAATTTACTTAAGTCTGTTTATAAAGCCTAGAGTAACTTTTATTTTGAAAGAAAAACCTGAGAAATTAGTTGTAAGGGAATTTTGTAATTTGCATGGTGAATGGCAGTATTCAGAATAATTGCATAAACTTTTAAATTCTTTTTTCTTTTTTATTTTAATTATTATTAAAAATGGTTAAAGAGTATGATGTTGTGGTTATTGGCTCTGGTGCAGGTGCTTCTATAGTTGAAAATGCAGTTAATTCTGGATTAAAAGTTGCATTAATTGATAAAGGGCCTACTGGAGGGACATGTTTAAATGTTGGATGCATTCCTTCAAAAATGTTAATTGCTGTTGCTGATAGAATTATGAAAATTAATGAATCTGACAAATTTGGTTTGGAATCTGAAATTAAGGATATTGATTTTAAAAAAATTATGAGTGACATGAGAAAAGCAGTTGAACCTGAAAGAAAAGCGATTTATAAAAACTTAAAACAAAGTAAAGAAGTAGATTTTTATGATGAAAAAGGAGAGTTTATTTCTGAAAATACTTTAAAAATTGGAGAAGGAAAAATAAAAGGCAAAAAGATATTTATAGTTTCTGGAGCTCGTCCATTAATTCCTGATATTAAAGGAGTTGATGAAATTGATTATTTTACAAATGAAACTTTACTAGAATTGAAAAAAATTCCAAAATCTATGATTATTGTTGGAGGAGGCTACATTGCCTGTGAATATGCTCATTTTTTTTCTGCTATAGGCACAAATGTTACAATATTTCAAAAATCTGATAAACTGGTTCCAAATGAAGAACCTGAAATTTCTGATTTTCTATTTGAAAAATTAAGCAAGAGAATGAAAGTTCATCTAAATGCCGAAGTGACTGAATTAAAAAATGGAAAAGAAAAAACAATTATTGGAAAACAAAACGGGAAAGAAATTTGTGAAAAAGCTGAAGAGGTGTTAATTGCAGCCGGAAGAAAAAGCAATGCTGACTTATTAAAAGTTGAAAAAGCAGGAATAAAACTAGATGAAAGAGGGTATATAAAAGTCAATGAGTGTTTGAAAACAAACAAAGAGAATATCTGGGCGTTCGGAGATGTAATTGGAAAAGCAATGTTCACACACGTCTCAAGAAGAGAAGCTGAATTTGTGTGGCACAACTCAATGCACGGAAAGAAAATGCCTTTTGATTATTCTGCAGTTCCTCATACTGTCTTTACCTATCCAGAAATAGCTTCAGTAGGATTAACTGAAAAACAAGCTGAAAAAAATCAGGATATATTAATTGGTAAGGCGTTTTACAAAGATGTTGCTAAAGGAGAAGCTCTAAGAAGTGAAGGATTTGCAAAAGCAATTATAGACAGGAACTCTGGGAATATCTTGGGCTTTCATATTATTGGAGAACAGGCATCTGTATTAATACAAGAAGTAGTAAACGCAATTTCTAACGGAGCAAATGTGAATTTTATTGGAAATGCAATGCATATCCATCCCTCTTTGTCAGAGTTAATAACTTTAACATTAAATAATTTAGAGCATCCTAAATGACAAAACATTTATATAGTAAGTTAACCATTGTTAACTAACTTATTTTGACTTATTATTAATTTAAATTTAATGGAGGTAAAATGGCGAAAATAATTGTTTACTCAACACCAACTTGTCCTTACTGTAATATGGCTAAAGAGTATTTTAAGAAAAAAGATTTGGATTTTGAAGACATTAATGTAGCAGAAAATCATGAAAAATCTCATGAGATGATTGAAAAATCCGGGCAAATGGGCGTTCCGGTAATAGATATTGATGGAGAAGTAATAGTAGGATTTGACAAGCAAAAAATTGAAAATTTACTTTCTTAATTTTATTTTTTTATATATTTTTGCTCACCCAATAGTTATGATAAATAATCAAAAGATTTATAAACTCTGTTAACTATAGTTAACTATGAGACTAAAAACAGAGTTCTAAATATCATTATTTGATTAAAATGGCGAAAAAAGACAAGTTTAAAGAATTTGGATGCGAATTTAAGAATGAAGCTGAATGTGAAGAAGAATTAGATGCAGAATCACTAAACATGCAGCAAGTAGAGCAGGAACATTTTGATGAAATTGAAAAACAAAGAAATTCTGATATTACCAAGAGAGATGAAGAGAAATTTTTAGAGTTGAAAAAGAAAACAAGTAAGGAAAAAGCTGCAGATTTATTAAATGAAGATACAGAAAAAGAATTTATAGCTAAGGAATCAAAAAAACCATCAAAAGATTGATTTTTATTAATATAAAACAAATAAATGTAAGGAGGTAAAATAAAAATGGCTAAAAATACATTAGATGTTATTGCTTTAATTTTAGTGATTGTTGGTGGTTTGAACTGGGGATTAGTTGGTTTACTAGATTTTGATTTAGTTGCTGTTATTTTTGGAGCAATGTCTACTTTATCTAGAATTGTTTACAGTTTAGTTGGTTTATCTGCGTTGTATATGATATATTTTGCTCTTAAAGAGTAAGAAGTTATTTATTTTCCTTTATTTTATTATCAAAAATGAAACATTCACAAAAACACCTGAAAAAACTCAAATGTTCTTATTTAACAGGTAAGAAATGCGAATTTGAAGCTGAGGGTTTTGCAGATAAGGAAGTTAAAGAGAGTTTATTAAGACATATTCATGAAAAACATCCAGACTTAATATTATTGACAAATCAGATTCACCAATTAAAAGTTATGGACAGGTTGTTGAAATGATAAAAATAAATGAAAAGGCTCCTGGATTTGAAGAAGAAGCGTTTTTTAATGGAGATATAAAGAAAATTAGTTTAAGTGATTATAAAGGTAAATGGTTGGTATTGTTTTTTTATCCAGCTGATTTTACTTTTGTATGTCCAACTGAACTGGGAGAGCTAGCTAACAAATATGATGAATTTAAAAAATTAAATGCTGAAATAATCAGTGTTTCTACTGATACAATTTATGTTCATAAGGCATGGCATGACACTTCAGAAACTATAAATAAAATTCAGTTTCCAATGCTGGCTGATAAAGCAATGAGAGTTTCCAAAACTTACGAAACTTTAATTGAAAAAGAGGGAGTTTCATTGAGAGCTACATTTATTATCAATCCGGAAGGAATTATCAAAGCTTTTGAGTTTCATGACAATGATTTAGGCAGAAACATTGATGAATTAATTAGGAAAATTCAGGCAGCAAAATATGTTGAAGAACATGGTGGCAATGCATGCCCAGTTAACTGGAAGCCAGGAGAAAAAACGCTAAAACCAGGATTGGATTTGGTTGGAAAAATTTAATCATTTTTAATATTTCATAATAATCATTCCAATCTAAATTTTATAGAGGTAAAATGGCTGAATTAAAATGCCCGAAATGCAATTTCATTGCTAAAGCTGATTCAGAAGAAGAAGCTAAGAAAAAACTAGAATAACATGCAAATGAAATGCACTCAGATGAAGATTAACTAAGAAACCTTAATGGAAAAATGAAACTGAAATATAAATTTAAATGTGAAGATTTGGGTTTGCCTAATTGTGACTTTATTACTTATAGCAACAGAAAAAGAGATATTATAAAAAGAGTTAAGAAACATTTAGTTGAAAAGCAAGGATTTGAGGAAATTGAAGTCAGCCATCCTGAAATTAAAAAGAAAATTAAAAATTCAATTAGAGAATCTAAATATGTTTTGGAAAATGACTAGCTTAATTTTCGTATTTAATGTTGAATCTGATTTAATTAGCCAGATTCATGATTTTACCAAAAAAGTTATTGAAATGAAAAACCAGTGCGAATTGTGCAATTTAACATTTGATAAAAAAGGTTTGAAAGAAAAATGGCAGGCTTTTATTTTCAGTTATCCTTATGGAATTAAATTTATGAATAAAGATAACTTTTTAGATGAGTATTTTATTCAGGAGAATTTTCCAGCTATATTCATTAAGGAAAATCTTGAAATTAATTTGCTTGTTTCAGCTGATGAAATAAAAAAAGTAAATAACTTAAATCAATTAATTGCTTTAATTAAAAGAAAAATACATGAAAATGCAAAATAAGTATGATATAATTGTTGTTGGTGCAGGTTCAGGAGGTTTGAATATAGCCAGTTTTATGAATAAAGTTGGTTTTTCTGTATTGCTAATTGACAAATCAGACATAAACATTGGCGGAGATTGTTTGAATTATGGGTGTGTGCCTTCAAAAGCTCTAATCCATATTTCAAGACTAATTTATGATGCAAAAAAATCTAAAAGGTTCGGAATGAAAATTAAAGGAAAAATAAATATTAAAAAAGTAACGGAGTATATTAAAGAAAAGCAAGATGTAATAAGAAAACATGAAAATGCTGATTATTTCAGAGAAAAAGGGATGGATGTAGTTTTGGGAGAAGCAGAATTTGCTGGAAAAAATTATGTTAAAGTTAATAACAAAGTATTTTCTGGGGAAAAAATAGTTCTTGCGACTGGCGGGAAACCAAGAAAACTGAAAATTGAGGGAATTGACAGATTAGAATATGGAAAAACCTATTTTGATAATGAATCAGTATTTGATTTAAATGAATTGCCTAAAAAATTCCTCTTTATCGGTGGAGGACCAATAGGAATTGAATTGGGACAGACATTGAAAAGATTAGGAAGTGAAGTTACAATTGTCCAGAGAGGAAGCCAATTTCTAAATAAAGAAAGAAAAAATATCTCGGATTTATTATTAAAACAATTAAAAAAAGAAGGGATTAAATTTTATTTTAACTGTGAACCGGTTAAAATTACCGGAGGAAATAAGGCATTATTAAAAGGCAAGAAAGGCAATAAATATGAAGAAGAATTTGATGCTATTTTTGTTGGTATTGGAAGAGAATTAAATATTCCTAAAGGACTAAAAAAAGCAGGGATTGAATTAGGTGAAAATGGAAAATTAATTGTTGATGATTATTTAAGAACTACTAATAAGAAGATATATGTTGTAGGAGATATTGTAGGTTCTTATCAGTTTACGCATGCTGCAGAATTACACTCCAGAATTGTTTTAAATAACTTTTTCTCTCCTTTTAAAAAGAAAATAAATTATGATAAATTATCCTGGGTTACATACACTTATCCAGAAATAGCTAATTTTGGATTGAATGAAAAACAATTAAAGAAAAGGAATATTGACTATGAAATGCTTGAACTTGGTTTAGAAAGCGACAGACACATAGTAGAAAATTTTACCGAGGGAAAATTGATTTTATTTATTCAAAAAAATAAAATTTTAGGAGGAAGTATGATTGCTCCTGATGCAGGAGAATTAAGCCAAGAACTTATCTTAGCTATGTCTTCAGAATTAAACATTAAAGAGTTATTTAATAAAACATATCCCTATCCCACTGCTGCAAGAATAAATAAAAAAATAATCACAAATTATTTTGCTAAAAAACTAACGGTGTTTAGGGAAAAAATTTTAAGATTTTTATATAATAAAGTTTAAACAATTGTAAGGAAAGTAAAAAATGACAGATAAGCCTAAAAATTTAAGACAATTAATAGAACAAGGTTACTTATTCCCAGCCTGGCTTCCTGATAAAAATGATTTTCTCTTAAGTGAAGAAGGTAAAAAAGCTAGGGAAAGCATAGATGAAACAGATGATTTACCAACAGATGTTTCATTATTAGATTTAGATAATATTAAACAAATAGAAGGTTATCTAGCTTTTTTAACAAAAAAAGATTACGGAGCTTTAAGTCCTTTAATGTGGAATTCTTTATTTGAAAGATTAGGGTTAAATTACAAAGCAATCTATTTTGTTGGCAATCCAGACAATGCTGAAATTGTAGTTAATGCGTTTAAATCAGATCCAAAATATGTTGGGGGAGGATTTGGTTCTGGATGGAAAGAGCAATTTCAGTTTTTAGATGGCACAGAACCCCAGACTCTAAAATCAGTAAATTTTATTGCAAGAGATGCAGAATCAGATGGGTTAGTTGGTTATAATACAGATATTAGAGGGTTATTGCTTCCACTTGAAAAAGAATTTGAAAAATTAGGAAAACAGAGATTAAAAGGCAAAACAATCTTAGTTTTCGGTGCCGGAGGAGTTGGAAAAGAATTGCCAGGACATTTAGTTAAAGAAGATGTATCTCAATTATATCTGCTTAACAGAACTGTTGAGAAAGTTGAAAAATTAGCTAATGAAGCTAATGAAATTAGAGAAGGTGTTGCTGTATATGCTGGAGAAAATGAAATTGAAAAATATTTATTAAATCCTGAAGTTGATGCAGCTATTAATGTTACTAAAAAAGGTGCTGAACCTCTACAAGATTATGCAGCATTTGCTTCTGTCGATTTAGATGAAGGAGCTGAAGAAAATAACACACAATCATTAGAACTTGCTGAAAAACTAGCTATAACAAATCCTGATATAGTTATTTATGATATAACTTTACCCAAATCTGGAAAGCCAAAAACTCTGGAAATTGCAGAAAAAGCTGGATTGAAACATTTAGTCAGAGGTACAGGAATGGTTGTTAATCAGGGAATTATCGCAGCAGAAAAATTACATGAAAAAAATCCTGGGGTATTTGGGGAACGATATAATAGAGATACAATAAAACAAGTTTTTAATGAGGTAACACAATGAATTTTCCCAGAGATGAGCTTTGGTTTAGAAAAGTCTATGAAAATTTAGTTGAAAAAGGAGAGATTACAACAATATTCCGGCCTGGTGACAGAATTTGCGGAGATTTGAGAAAAAAATGTTTTGTTCCCGGAGAAACACTTACCCTGAGAGTATTAGAAAAACCAGGAGATGGAGATAGAAAAATTAAACCGGTATTTAGCCATACTGTTAGAGAAGTTAGAGTAACAAATATGGATGTGGTTAATATAGATGAATTAAAAGAAGAAGATTTTGAAGGAAGTTATCCAAATGTTCATACATCTGAAGATTTAAGCTATCATTTAGGATTAATCTACAACAAAAATCCTGATTCTTTTGATAAAGTGACAAAAATACAGATTGAATATTTAATTTAATCAGTAAATTTGCTAAATTGAAAATGAAATACTTGACTTCTAAACAAATGGCAAAAATAGATAAATTAGCTATGGAAAAGTACGGGATAAAAATAGAGCAAATGATGGAGAATGCAGGAAGAAATTTGGCTGATTTTGTTTCTAATTTAAATCCCAAGAAAGTTATGATATTTTTTGGTAAAGGGAATAATGGGGGTGGAGGGTTAGTTTCGGCAAGATATTTGTCCATAAAAGGAATAAAAACAGAGATAATTGCTGCTAGTCCAGATAATAATGAAAATGTTAAAAATCAGTTATCCACATTAAAACAAATAGGTATAATTCCTGTTAAAAATTTTAAATTTGGGGAGAATGCTGTTGTAATTGACGCATTGTTAGGATATAATATTAAAGGAAATCCAAGAGGAAAATATAAACAATTTATTAATAAAATTAATTCTGCAGATGCAAACGTTGTTTCTTTAGATTTGCCTTCAGGAATCAATCCTGATACAGGAGAAAAATTTAATCCTTATGTAAAATCTGATTATGTATTAGCTTTGGCTTTGCCAAAAACAGGTTTGAAAAACCTGAAAAATGTGTATTTAGGGAATATCGGGATTCCGAATCAGGTATTTGAAGATTTAGGAATGAGGATAAAAAATTATTTCAAACATAGTAATATAATTAAAATTTAAAACAACTAAAAGCATAAAAATATAAAGTAAAAATACCTAAAAACAAAAAAGAGAGAAAATGAAAAGCAAGTTATTATTAAAACCTGGTAATATAAAATCCAGTTTTGACAACTGGAAAGTTAAGGGAATTTTTAATCCTGCTGCAATCAGACTAAAAAATAAAAAAATAATGTTAATAGCAAGGGTAGCAGAAAAACCAATTGAAGATAAAAGTGAAATTTCCTGTCCTTATATTTCAACATCTATTACTGACTTAAGAGTTGAGAAAATTAAAAATTCAGATGTTATGAAGAAATTTCAAAATGGGATTATATTAAAAGATGGAACTTGCAGATTAACGACTATTTCTCATTTGAAGCCGGTTATTTTAGATGAATCGGGTTTTAATGTTGAAAAAATAACTAATGATGTATTTACCGGAACTCCAAAAGAAGGGCAATACGGAGTTGAAGACTCCCATGTTATTAAATTGAGGAAGAAATATATTATGACTTATGTTACTGTTTCTATCAATGAAGGAGTTTGCACATCATTGGCAATTAGTAAAGATTTAAAAAAATGGAAACGAAAAGGAATTATATTTCGCGAACAAAACAAAGATGTTGTAATCTTTCCTGAAAAAATCAAAAATAAATATGTAGCTCTTCATAGGCCTGAAGGAGGATTTGAGTTTTCCAAACCTTCTATATGGATTTCTCATTCAAAAGATTTGATTTATTGGGGAAAAGAAAAGAGCATTATTAGAGTAAGAGAAAATGCATGGGATGATTTAAGAATTGGTGCTGGTTGCATTCCTGTGAAAACAAAAGAAGGTTGGTTAGTTATATATCATGGAGTTACAAATAAAAACGAGAAAAAACTTTACCAGGGAGGAGCGTTATTATTAGATTTAAAAAATCCTGAAAAAATTTTGGCTCGCTCGCCAAAGAATAAACCATTGATAAAACCTGAGGAAAAATACGAGAAAAAGGGATTTATGAATAACGTTGTTTTTCCTACAGGAATTGTGAAAGATTTAAATAATAAAGATTTGTTAATTTATTCAGGTGGAGGAGATGAGGTTATAAGTGTAAAAAAAATTGGTATTAAAAAAATATTAAATCACATGGAGTTTAAATGGAAACATTGATGAAACTTTTAATGATAATAGTAATAGCAGTTGTTTTAATCAGCGTTATAGGATTGGGTTTTCTTATTTTTTCTGGTGAGGATGAAATTAGTTTTAATGAAACTAATTCTGGAGATATAAACAACAATATGGATAACAGAGATAATGGAGATATAGAAAATGCTGGGGATATCAATCAGGATGGCTTAATCGATATTGAAGAATTGTCTGTTCATTTTAGAGAAGATGATTGCTGGATGATGATTGAGGATAAAGTTTATGATATTACTGATTTTATTAAGAATTATGAAGGAGAAATATCTATAGATATTTGTGGGAATGATGCAACGGATATATTTAAAAAGGAATTTGGAGAAAATACTGAAGAACTGTTAAAAGAGTATTATATTGGAGACTTCTTGGGAGATTATTAACCAAAAGTTTATATAATCTCAACACTTTTAATAATAAATAAACCTAATTTTAATTTACTATATGGCGGATAAAAAATTTTGGAAATGCAAGGTATGTGGTGATTTGCATTATGGAGATAAGGCTCCAGATCCTTGCCCTACATGCGGTTCACCAAAAAGCCAGGCTGAAGAAATTTCTAAAGATGAATTTCTTAAAGCCTTAGAATAAATGATAGATTCAATTAAAATGGCTAAAGTTAAAATTTTAATGACTGAATTTGTAACTCATGATGTAAGAAGATTTATTCTGGAAAAACCCGAGGATTATGAATTTGTTCCGGGGCAAGCCACATCTGTTTCTATAAACCAAGAAGGCTGGGGAGATAAAAAGCATCCTTTTACATTCACCTCTTTAAATGATGATTTAGTTTTAGAATTTATAATTAAAGGATATCCTGTTGCTGAAAATCCTGAACATGCAGGTTTAACTGAAAAATTGCATAAATTAAAGTCTGGAGATGAGTTATTAATTGGAGAGCCATTTGGAACTATAGAATATAAAGGAAAAGGGGTGTTTATTGCTGGTGGCGCTGGAATAACTCCATTTATTGCAATATTTAGGGAATTGCAGAAAAAAGGAGAACTAAAAGGAAATAAATTAATTTTCTCTAATAAAACACAGAAAGATGTCATATTGGAGAAAGAGTTTAAAGAGATGTTTGGAGATGATTTGATTCTCACTTTAACTCAGGAAAATGCAGATAAATATGAAAACAAGAAAATTGATAAAAAGTTCCTAGAAGAACATGTTGATGGTTTTTCTCAGCATTTTTATGTCTGCGGACCTCCTAAAATGGTAAAAGATATGAAGGAAATTTTGAAAGAATTAGGAGCTTCTACAGATGAATTGATTTTTGAAGGTAAAAGTTAGATAAATAAAAATGGAACAACTAATTAGTCCCATTGATGTTTTGAAAAAAGAACATGAAGAAATTGAGAGGGAGCTATTAGAATTGAAAACTATCTCTGAGTCTAAAGCAATTAATTATCCTAATTTAATTCATGTATTAAAAATCTTAACAAACAAATGGGATGAGCATGAAGAAAAAGAAGAAAAATTTTTTCCTGTTTTGGAAAAAGAAAGATTTAGTGTTCCTGTTGAAAAAATGCAGTTTGAGCATAATAAATTAAGGCCTCATAAGAAAGCCATTATTGATGCTTTAAAATCTGGTTCAGAAAAAGAAGTAAAAGACGCATTGAAAGTTCACGGGACAATAATAAATCATGAACTATTTAATCATATCAGAGATGAAGAAAATGTTTTGTATGCAATAACATTGGAAGAATTCAGTAGTGATGAAATTCAGGAGATGTGGGATAGTTTAAACATTTAGCATTTGTAATTCTTTTTCAGCATAGGAAGATTTAAAATCATTAATTCTGTATCTTTCGGTTTTAATGCTCTTCTTTTAATTAAAAGAATTCAATAATCTTTTAAACTTGAAAATTATATATTTTGTATGAACACTAAAACAAAATTCAGAATTTTATCTCTTTTTCTAATTGCTTTTATGCTGAATTTTATCTGGGAAAACATATATTATTCTTTTTTAGATTTGTATGCTTCACATAATATGCAAATTAATTCTACAATTTTATTAATGCTGTATGCTTCATTTGTTGATGCTATACTAATTCTATTTTCTTTTTTGCTTTTATCTATATTATATAAAAATTTTAAGTGGCACGAGAAAAGAATCAGACTAATTTGGTTTTCTGTTATTTTAATGGTAATTGCAATAATAATTGAGATGCGTGCATTGATAACAGACAGATGGAATTATTCTGAAGCAATGCCTACCTTATTTGGCATTGGTTTATCACCTTTATTTCAGTTAGCTATTACTGGATTAATAACCGTTTTTATTGTTGAAAAATTTATTTCTTAGTTTTTTTCTGTTTAATAGATTTTCTTTTTGTTCTGGTTTTTTCTGATTTAGAGTATTTATCCAAATCAATTTCAGAAAATAAAAATATGTAAAGAATTTCCAAAATTCCTACTGTATTAACAACTAATAAAATTATAAACCAGAGAACAGAATTTCTTTTTGCTGATTTCCATAAAGCTATACCTTTCCAGACTGTGCTCCAAACTACAACCAGAAACAAAATCCAGATTGGAACTCCATAAAGCTGTTCAAATGTTGTTATATCCACCATTTTTATAATTAAAAGTTGACTTAAATGTTTTTAAAATTTTGCCCAATAAAATTTATATAGTTGGATTTATTAGGTTTATTATGAATTCTCGCGAAATTAAGGAATTGATAAAAGCGTGGTTTTTTATTTCTCTAGCTTTTGCTATTCTTTTTTACGGAGGATTTAAAATTTTTAGTGATTTTTCTGCAGAATTCATAGTTTTGTTTTTTATTTCAGCTTTAACTGTTGGTGTAGCTTTTTTGCTTCACGAGTTAGCTCATAAATTTGTAGCTCAAAAATATGGATACAAGGCTGAATTCCAGGCATTTGATAGGATGCTTTTTTTGGCAGTTGTTATGTCTTTTTTTGGTTTTATTTTAGCTGCTCCCGGAGCAGTTATGATTAAAGCTGAAAATATTCCAAAAGAAAAAAATGGGAAAATCAGCATTGCCGGAACACTGACAAATCTATTTTTAGCATTGTTGTTTTTCACTCCCCTTTTATTATTTGGTTTTTCTGGTTTTTTATTTACTTTGTTTAAATATGGATTTATTATTAATTCTTTATTAGCTGTTTTTAATTTAATTCCTTTTCCAGGGTTTGATGGCAGAAAAGTTTTCGACTGGAATAAATTTGTCTGGATATCAACCAGTATTATTGCTGCAGCATTATTGATGATTAGTCTGAGTTTTTTATGAAATATTCTGATTTATATAGTGCAGTATAGAAATATTTAAATACTAAAAAGTATTAGAATATACAAGTGATTGTGGGGATGACCTAAGTTAACTACAACATATTGTATTAATTTTAAAATGGTAAAATAGTAAAAAAGAGGAAATTGAGGAAAAATGGACTGTCCTTTTTGTGGTTGTGATGAAATTAAAGTTACTGATAAGAGAGATAGTGGCAATAACATAAGAAGAAGAAGAGAGTGCTTGAAATGTAACAGGAGATTTACAACTTATGAAAAAATTGAGAGGAAGGAATTATATGTTGTAAAAAAAGATGGTGGGAGAGAGTTATTTAATAAGGATAAATTAAAAGCAGGGATGATGAAAGCCTGCGAAAAAAGACCTGTAAGTGTAGATGAAATTGACAAGTTTGTGGCAAAACTTGGAAATAAGCTTAGAAAAAAAGGAAAAGAAATTAAATCAAAAGAAATAGGAAAAGAGATAATGAAAAAACTTAAAAAACTTGATAAAATTGCATATATCAGATTTGCATCTGTATACCGAGATTTTAAAGATGTAAAAGATTTCAAAAAAGAATTAAAAGATTTATAATAAAATATGGTTACAAAAATTAAAAAAAGAGATGGAAGGATTGTTCCTTTTGAAAAAGAAAAAATTTATCTTGCTATCTTCAAATCAGCTCAGGCAGTAGGAGGACATGATAAAGAAACAGCAAGAGAATTAATGGAGAAAGTTGTTAAGATAATTGAAGAGAGATTTAAGGATAAAGTTCCGGATGTTGAGACTGTTCAGGATATAGTTGAAAAAACTTTGGTTGAGAACAGGCATTATAAAACAGCTAAAGCATACATTCTATACAGAGAACAGCATAAGCAAATAAGAGAAGTTTCATTTATTCTGACAGCTGAAGAATTAATACAGGATTATCTTGAAAATTTAGACTGGAGAATTAAAGAAAACAGTAATATGGCTTATTCTTTGCAGGGTTTAAACAATCATATTATGAATACTGTAACAAAAAGGTTCTGGTTAAATTCTATATATCCCAATGAAATCAGAAGAGCTCATGATAAAGGAGATGTACATATACATGATTTGGGAATATTAGCTCCTTATTGCTGCGGATGGGATTTAAAAGATATCATAATGAGGGGATTTGGAGGAGTTGGCGGGAAAATTGAGAGTGCTCCTCCAAAACATTTTAGAACAGCTTTAGGACAATTAATTAATTTCCTATACACCTTACAGGGAGAGTCTGCTGGAGCTCAGGCTGTATCAAATTTTGACTCTTTAATGGCTCCTTTTGTTAAATATGACAAATTAAATTATAAAGAAGTTAAACAGTGCATGCAGGAATTTGTTTTTAACATGAATGTTCCTACAAGAGTGGGTTTTCAGACTCCTTTTTCAAATATTACTATGGATTTAAAAGTTCCTGCTTATATGAGGGATGAACATGTAATTATTGGTGGAAAACCTCAAAAAGAAACTTATAAAGAATTTCAGAAAGAGATGGATATGATTAACAGAGCATTTGCTGAAGTTATGATGAAGGGAGATGCCAAAGGGAGAGTGTTCACTTTTCCGATTCCTACTTATAACATTACCAAAGATTTTGACTGGAGTAATGAATTGTATGATTCAATCTGGGAAATGACTGCTAAATACGGAATTCCTTATTTTTCTAATTTTGTTAACTCTGACATGAAACCTGAAGATGCTCGTTCGATGTGTTGCAGATTAAGATTAGATAACAGAGAATTAAGAAAAAGGGGGGGAGGATTATTTGGTGCAAATCCTTTAACTGGTTCAATTGGAGTTGTTACTATTAACTTGCCAAGGATAGGTTATTTAAGTAAATCAGATGATGAATTTTTAAAAAGATTAGGATTGTTAATGGATTTAGCTATGGAATCTTTGGAAGTTAAAAGAAAAGTTCTGGAAAAATTTACTGAGAGAGGTTTATATCCCTATTCAAAAGTGTTTTTAGAGGGAATTAAAAAAAGATTTGGAAGTTTTTGGAAAAATCACTTTTCAACTATAGGTATTAATGGAATGAACGAAGCTATGATTAACTTTTTAGGCTTTGATTTGTCTCATGAAGATGCAAGAGAATTTGCACTAAAGATTCTTGATTTTATGAGAGAAAGAATTGCTTATTACCAGGATTTAACAGGACATTTATATAATCTTGAAGCAACACCTGGAGAAGGAACTTCATATTCTTTGGCATTAAAAGATAAAAAAATTCATCCAGGAATTAAAGCAGCTAATGAAAAAGATATTAAACAAGGATTTAAACCATATTATACCAATTCATCGCAATTGCCAGTGGGAATGACTGATGATTTGTTTGAAGCATTAGATTTGCAGGATGATTTCCAGACAAAATATACAGGTGGTTGCATCGAAAAAGGCAATTTTATTGTTACAGACAAAGGATTAATAAAAATTGAGGATTTATACAATAAATTTGATAAACTTAAACCAATTAAAACCATTAGTTATAATAATTCCAAAAGAATAAGTGAGTGGGATGAAATAACTAATGCCTTTAAAATTGATGTAAAAAAACATAATAAGATAAGAATAAAAGCTGAAAGAAATCTTGATATAACTACTTCTGACTGGCATCCTTTTTTTGTTTTAGAAAAAATTAAGCCTAATGAAAAATGTCCTGTTTGCAATCAAAAATTAAAAAATATAAAAAATTTTGCCGCTCATTTAAAAAATAACAGATTGTGTCAGAAACAATATAAAGATATGGAAAAATATTTAGTTAAAGAAAAGAGAGCAGATGAACTGAAAAAAGGAGATTATATATTGCAAAACTACTGTAACTTGCATAAAAATAAATCAGGATTAGATAGTGATTTAGCTTGGTTAGTTGGATTTTTTATAGGCGATGGAAGTATATCAGAATACATTGACAATAAGGGAGGAAATAAGATTAAAAAAACAAAAGTTCGCTTTTTCTCTGAACATGAAAAAACTCTTGAAAAAACCAGTAAAATATTGAAAAAATATTTTAAAACTGAGGTCAAAGTAATTAAAAATGACAAAAGAAGTGCGAAATTAAGTGAAGTATCTTGCTCAAAAAAACAAGTAGTTGATTTTTTCCTAAAATTTGGATTTAAGAAAGGAAAAAAAGTTTATGATGTTCATGTTCCTAAAAAGATTAAAGAAGAATTAGATAAAGAAAATATTTTTGATTTTTTTTCCGGACTTATGGATAGTGATGGGCATATATCAAAAAGGCAGGGAGATTTTGAATATTATACTGTTTCACCAAATCTCGCTGAAGATGTACTTGAGATATGCACTATAGCGGGTATACTAATAAACAAATCATTAAGAAAATCAAAAAGGAAAAATGAAAAAAATGTTTATAGATTGAGAATACCTGCTGGAGAAATAACAAAAATAAAAAATAAGCTATCAAATCTTGTTCATAAAGATTATATCAAGAATATTTCTAATAGGAAAAAAAGACATCTTCCTGTTGTCAGAGTTAAGAGTGTTTCAAAAACAAATGTTAAAGACAACATGTTTTATGATTTAACTGTCAAGAAAAATTCAAATTATCTTGCCGGCAAAAATACATTTGTTTTTATACATAACACAGTTTTCCATGGATTTATTGGGGAGAAACTACCTTCAAAAAATGCAGTTAAGACGTTAGTTAAGAAAATTGCACATTCATATCATATGCCTTATTTTACCTTAACTCCTACATTTTCTGTTTGCCCTAACCATGGATATTTATCTGGGGAGCATCACACTTGTCCTAAATGTGAAAAAGAAGTAAAATGTGAAGTTTATTCTAGAGTTGTAGGGTATATACGTCCGGTTAAACAGTGGAATGACGGGAAACAAGCTGAGTTTCATGAGAGAAAAACATATAATGTTGCGAATACACTTATCCCTGAAATAAAGAGCAAATAATAAGGGATTATTTTTGAAACACAAATTTAAGAATTAAAGGAATTAATATAAGATGAAATTTGCATATAATGAAAACAGGAAATTTTCAAATAAGCAAATTCCTGGAAGGAGATTATAAGATGAAATTTGCATATAACAAAATTAGGAATTTTGACCATACAGATTTCAGGGGGAACTAATATAAGATGAAATTTGCATATAATGAAAACAGGAAATTTTCAAATAAGCAAATTC
>CAZQGH010000004.1:17387-32805 GCA_964592915.1 Candidatus Woesearchaeota archaeon
AAATTTTCAAATAAGCAAATTCCTGGAAGGAGATTATAAGATGAAATTTGCATATAATGAAAACAGGAAATTTTCAAATAAGCAAATTCCTGGAAGGAGATTATAAGATGAAATTTGCATATTTACAAAAAACTTCTTTGCAGGATTTTCCAGAGGTTATTTCATGTATAATTTTTTTAGGTTTGTGCAATTTTAGATGCCCTGCCTGTTATAATTCTGAAATTTTAGAATTAAATAAAAGTATTGTAAAAGAAAAAGAAATTTTCGATTTTTTGGAAAAAAGAAAAGGAAAAATAGATGGTGTTGTTATAACTGGAGGAGAACCTTTGGTTAATGACATAAATGAATTTAAAGAATTTTTGAAAAAAATTAAACAAAAAGGTTATAAAATTAAAATTGATACTAATGGAAGTTTTCCTGATAAATTAAAACAAATAATTGATGGAAACTTAGTTGATTATGTTGCAATGGATGTAAAAGCTGATAAAAAAAATTATGATTTGTTGGCAGGAGTAAAAGTTAATCTTAATAATATTGAAAAAAGCATGAAAATATTATCTGAAGCTAAGAAAACTAATAAAATTGATTATGAATTAAGAACAACTTTGTCTCCTATATTTAATCCTAAAACTAGAGAAATTAAAGAGATGAGTAAAAAAGAAATTGAAGAGATTGGAAAGTGGGTTTCATCGATTAGTAAAGAAGTTAAATTTTTTTTACAGCCGTTTGTTCCTGTTGAAGGAAGATTATTAGTTAAAAAATTAGAAAGAGAGAAAAGAACAAAAACTGAAACTCTCTCAAAAATGAAACAAGTATTAAATAGATTTTTAGGCAATGTATATATTAGAGAATAATAGTCTTTAAATATAAAATCTTATAAAATAAAACATCAAAAAAGAAAATGATAATAGGATTGACTGGTTCACTAGCAGCTGGAAAAGGTGTTGTTTCTGATTTTTTAAAAAAACAGGGGTTTGCTTATTTGTCATTGTCAGATGAATTAAGAGAATATCTTAAAGAAAATAAAATTGAGTTGACAAGAGAAAATTTGCAAAATGAAGGGAATAAATTGAGGCAGGAGAAAGGAGCTGGAGTTTTAGCTGAAATGGTTAAGGAAAAAATAATAAATCAGCAGTACAGAAAAGCAATTGTTGACGGAATAAGAAATCCTGCTGAAGTTGAAATCCTTAAAAAAATGAAAAACTTTTTTTTAGTTGCAGTTGACGCACCAAAAGAAAGCAGGTTTAAGAGAATGCAGGAAAGAAACAGAGAATCTGACCCAATTACATGGGAATATTTTTTAAAAGTAGATAAAAGAGATCAGGGTGAAGAAAATCCATTAGGACAACAAGTCAGAAAGTGCATGAATAAAGCTGATTTTATGCTTATTAATGACGGTTCATTTGAAGAAGTAGAAATCAAAGTTAGAGAATTATATAATAAGTTACAGAGAAAAATCCCCCGTCCAAACTGGGATGAGTATTTTATGAAAATGGCAGCATTAGTTGCTGAAAGAAGTACGTGTTTAAGACATAATGTTGGTGCTGTTATTGTTAAAAATAAAAGAGCTCTAACTACTGGCTATAATGGAGCTGCAAAGGGAGTCGAAGAATGCATTAAAATTGGATGTTTAAGAGATGAATTGAAAATTCCTTCTGGAACTAAACATGAAATTTGCAGGGCGATACATGCAGAACAAAATGCTATTATTCAGGCTGGTTTACATGGCATAAATATTGATGGAGGAACTTTATATTCAACACATACTCCCTGCATGATTTGTGCTAAAATGATTGTTAATGCAGGAATAAAAGAAGTTGTAAGTTACCAAGATTATGCAGATGCAGATGCTAGGAAATTTCTAGCTGATGCCGGAATATTGTTACGAAAAGTCGAGAAACCTAGTCCATTTATTAAGTTTAAAGATTGATTTTTGATTTTATGATAGGATTCTTATTTGAATCAATGATAATAATATGCTTCAATCGCAATATTTTTTTAATTATTGTTAATACTGGAAATAATTCTGAAATATTCATAAAATTAAGAAAAATCCTGTGTGTCATCAATATGCAGGAAATCAAAGATCTCTAAAGATATCAAAGTGAGACTTTGAAAATTAAAAGTGTTGGTTTATTTTTGTTATATTCAAAAACCAAAAACTTTATTAAGCTATTTTTACAGATTTTAAAATGACTATAGAGGTTGTTATAGAGAATGGTAGAAGAATTAACAAACAATGGATTGCATGGATTTGTTAAAGAAGGTTTAACTGTAATTGATTTCTTTGCTGAATGGTGCATGCCTTGTATTATGTTGTCTCCAGTTATTGATGAGTTATCTGAAAAACTAGATAAAGTTAAATTTGCCAAAGTAAATATTGACGACTCAAAAGAATTAGCTGAAAAATTTTCCGTGATGTCCGTTCCAACTTTAATTGTGTTCAAAGATGGAGAAGAAGTTGACAGGATTGTTGGTGCATTGCCAGCTGAACAACTTGAAGAAAAAATTACTTCTCATGTAGAATAATTCAATTGATAATCTTATAAAACTAAATAATAAAAATGCAAGAAAGATTATCTCAAGACATACTAATTGAAGCTGCTGCAGAAGGATTTTCAAAAAAACAGATATTGAAGAAGGAGCTTTTTATTTAGTTAGATATTACAATTATGATGGAAATAATAGAATAGGAGTATTGGAAACGAAATTTTTTGCTGATTTAGATTCTGCAAGATTATTTTTTGCAAGGGAAAAAGAGAGGCAATCTAATCCTGAATTTTATTCACTTACTTTAACAGATTTAGGAAAGCATTATTCTTCTTGTCCTGAATTTTCCAGAACAGTAGAGTATTTTGAAAATAATGTCAGAACAACAGTAACTATAAGTGATGTTGAAGTTAAGGAATTTGGTAATTTAGATGAATTAATTAGATATATTAGAAATGGAGGGGAGGGCAGTTATTGTAGATAACGCCAAATTAATTCTTAAAAACATTTAAAAACACTTTTTCTCTTTAAAACATATCTTTGAGTTATGACTGTTAGGGATAAACGAACAGGATGTCATCAATGGATCCTTTACGAATCCATCGAAGTTAGGGATAAACGAACAGGATGTCATCAATGGATCCGTAGCTCAGCTTGGTTAGAGCACTGGCCTTTTACATTTTGAAGAAAGCCAGGTGTCGGGGGTTCAAATCCCTCCGGATCCATTTTAAATGAGTATTGAAGATAATATTGGAGAGAAATATTTGCTAACAGAGAGTTCTATAGAAAATATTGCAAAAAATAATCCTTTAACTTATTATTTAGTTGGTTCTTTGCCAGGAAAAATGCAGGAAAGAGTATCAAAAAAATGGGGAAGAAAAATTAATTATTATTGTTTATGGAATCTGGCTTTTGTTTCTGGATTAACTGCATTAAAATATTTAGGGAAAAAAAGCTTTTCAAATGAAGGAATTGAATCAGCAGGTTATATGACTTTTTATGGATTAACTGCATTGGGTGTTGCATCTAATCTGATTAGAGGAACATATTTAGCTGTAAAAAGAAAACCTATTGGCGATTTATTTTTAGAATTGGCATTTAATATGTTTGGAGGAACTAAAAAAGTTACAAAAATTCTCAAAAAAACGGGTTTAGAAGAGTTAGCTTTAGAATTAGATACGCAGAGAAAAATTATAAATTTTGGAAAAGCAAGGCAAAAAGTTAAAAAAATGCGGGAAAAAGATGCATAATTCTAAAAAACAGAGAACATACAAAAATACAACAATATCAATAATAATCGAAAGATTTAAAAACCTAATTTTACCTACATTTAGTATCCTAAAGTTGCTAAAGTCAAAAAATAAAATTTTTACTAAAGTAAATACTCAATGTTTGTTATGCTAAAATTCTAAAAAATGCATATTTTACAGCCAAAACACTCTAAATTGAAGCCAGAAGAGGCAAAAAAAGTTCTAGAAAAATATGGAATAGCTTCAGCTCAGCTGCCAATGATTAAAAAAGAGGATCCTGCATTACCAGATGGATGTGAAGTTGGAGATGTTATCAGAATAGAAAGAAAAACTGAAGATGATAAAACAGTTGAATATTACAGAGTTGTAGTTTAATAGTCAATGGAAAATCAAAAACAAGCTCAAAAAGAGAACAAGCACTTACTTGTAAAGAGATATCTGGAAGAACATTCTTTAGTAGAGAGCAATATTATTTCATTTAATGAATTTATTGGCAAAAGAATGCCGGAGATTGTTGAAGATTTATCAAAAAGTCTGGAAAAAAGAGAAGACGAAGATATTGAGATTAAATTAGGAAAAGTGAGGGTTGAAAAGCCAACAATAATTGAAGCTGATGGAGCAACCCATTCTATCACTCCGACTGAAGCTAAATTAAGAAACTTAACATATTCTGCAACTGTTTTTTTAGAAATAAGTATTAAACAAGGACAGCAGTTTGAAACCCATGATGTTGAAATTGGTAGAATTCCTGTAATTGTAAAGAGCAGATTGTGTAACACCCATGGAATGAGCGATGAACAATTAGAAGAAGATTTTATTGACCCATTAGACCCAGGAGGATATTTTATTATTAATGGAAATGAAAGAGTTATGGTAATGACTGAAGATTTAGCAGAAAATCAGTCATTTATTGAAAAAACAAAAAAAGGATTGAGATTAAGATTATTTTCAAAAAGAGGAGCTTACCGAATCCCTATAACAATAAATGAAACAAAAGATGGTATTATAGAGGTTTCTTTCAGCAGATTCAAAAATATACCAGCTATTGTGTTATTAAAAGCTTTAGGAACAGTAAAAGAATCAGAAATTTCAAGATTAGTTGGTAAGGAAACTGACAGCTTAATTGTAAATTTATATGAATTTGCCGAAGTCCAAAATTCAGATGATGCTGTGATGTTAGTAGCTGAAAAAGGAAATATGGAAGGGACAAAAAAAGAAGTTGTTGATAGAGTTCAGCAAAGAATTGATTCTTATTTCTTACCCCATATTGGATTAGAAAAAGAGAAAAGACATGAAAAAGTTGTCACATTATGCAAGCTAATTAAACAATTTTTAATTGCAAAAGAAAACCCAGATATATTAACTGATAAAGATCATTATGCAAATAAAAGAGTAAGATTATCAGGAGATTTATTATCTGACTTGTTCAGAGTTAATTTGAACATTTTAATCAGAGATATTCAGTATTCCTTACAAAAAATTTCCAAAAGAAAGAAGTTTTATAGTATAAAAACAATTGCTAAATCCACATTATTTTCTCACAGAGTTGAATCAGCTATTGCAACTGGAAACTGGATTGGCGAAAGAACAGGAATAACTCAGAATATGCAAAAAACAAATTATTTAGATATGATTTCCCAGTTGCAGAGAGTTTCTTCTATGTTGCCGGGAGAGCAGGCTAATTTTGCCGCAAGAACATTACACCCAACTCATTATGGTAGATTCTGCCCTATTGAAACTCCTGAAGGAACTGAAATTGGATTAAGAAAAAATCTTGCTCTGTTATCACGAATCTCAACTAATATTGAAATTGATGAAGAGAATTTCTTAACAATGCTGGAAGAAAATGGTTTATCAAGAGAAAAACCAAACCAGGAATCAAAAGGAGAGATAGATGTGTTTTATAACGGCAACTTCATAGGAATGGTTGATGATACAAAAATAATTGATTTTATAAAAGAAAAAAGAAGAAAAGGGGAATTGGCAAATGAGTTATCTGTAAGATTTGAAAACTATTTCAATACAATCATGATTTCAAGCGAAATTGGAAGAGTCTTAAGGCCATTAATTGTTGTTGAAAACGGAAATCCAAAATTAAAAGATGAACACATGGTTTTATTACAGCAAAGAAAAATAAAATGGAATGATTTAGTAAACCAGGGAATTTTGGAATATTTGGATGCTGCTGAAGAAGAAAATGCTTATGTAGCTTTGGAAAAAGATGAATTAACAAAAGAACATACCCATTTAGAAATTGATTCTATTGATTTATTAGGATTAGTAACTTCTCTTGTACCCTATGGAAATCATGACCAGAGTTCAAGATTAAACAGAGGAAGCAAGACTCAAAAGCAGGCATTAGGATTATATGCAGCTAATTACTTGTCAAGGTTAGATACAGATGTCTCTGTTTTACATTATCCTCAAAAACCAATTGTGAGAAGTTTTGTTTATGACACATTAAATACTTATCCAGCTGGACAAAATTTAATAGTTGCAGTTATGACTTATGATGGTTATAATATGGAAGATGCAATAATACTAAATCAGGGAAGTGTTGACAGAGGATTAGCTCGTTCAACTTATTTCAGGCCTTATTCTGCTACTGAATTATATTATGCAGGAGGTTTAAGTGATGAGATTGCTATTCCTTCCAAAGACACTTCCGGATATAGAACTGAAGAATCTTACAGATTTTTAGAGGATGATGGAATAGTTTATCCTGAAGCTCAATTAAATGAAGGCGAGGTATTGATTGGTAAAATTTCCCCTCCTAAATTCCTATCAGAAGCAAGAGAAATTTCAGTTAAAACAAGAAAGGAAAGCAGTGTTGTGATAAGACAAGAAGAAAAAGGGAAAATTGACGGGATTTTCATAACTATTGATGGTGAAGGAAACAAAATTGTTCAGGTTAGAACACGAGATGAAAGAATTCCTGAATTAGGAGACAAGTTTGCAACTTCTCACGGACAAAAAGGAGTTATCGGAATGTTAGTTCCTGAAGAAGACATGCCTTTTACATCAAAAGGAGTTAAACCGGATTTAATATTCAATCCTCATGGTATACCAAGCAGAATGACTGTTGGATATTTATTAGAATTGCTAGCTGGAAAAGTAGGAGCATTAAGAGGAAAATCAGTTGACGGAACTTCCTTCTCAGGAACTTCAGCAAAAGAATTAGAAAACCAGTTAAGGAAATTAGGATTTAGATATGATGGAAAAGAAACTATGTATCATGGTGTCACTGGAAAAATGATGAAAGCTAAAATATTTATAGGGAGTATGTATTATCTAAAACTAAAATATATGGTTAGCAATAAAATGCATGCAAGAGCATCTGGAAAAGTTACATTATTAACAAGACAACCAATTGAAGGAAGAGCAAGAGGTGGCGCATTAAGATTAGGAGAAATGGAACAGCAGGCTTTGGTTGCTCACGGAGCATCATTATTATTAAAAGAAAGATATGATTCTGACAAAGTTATAATCCACATTTGCACTAAATGTGGCTCATTAGCTATTGAAGACAATATTCATGACAAGGTTTATTGTCCTGTTTGTGACAGTATTGAAATAGAACCAGTTGAAGTTTCATATGCTTTCAAATTATTAGTTGAAGAGCTACAAGGATTACATTTACAAACTAAATTTGATTTGAAAAATAAATACGAATAAGGCAAAAAAATGGCGGAAGCAGTTAAAAAGCAAGTTAAGGCATTAGATTTCAGTTTAATTAGTCCTGAAATCATTAAAAAGATTTCAGCTGCTAAAATTGTTACACCAGAATTGTATGATATAGATGGTTATCCTGTTGATGGTGGATTAATGGATTTGAGAATGGGAGCTATTGACCCCGGAGTGAGATGCAGGACTTGTGGAGGAAGATTAAAAGAGTGTTTAGGACATCCTGGTTCAATTGAATTAGCTCGTCCAGTATTACATGTTAAATATGTTAAGATTATAGAAATTTTCTTGAGAGGATTTTGCTCAGAGTGCGGGAAAATTTTGTTGACTGATGAAAAAATGAAAGGAGTGTCAATCAAAAAAAGAATTAAAAAAGCTAAAGATACAAAAAAATGCCCTCATTGTAATGCCCCTCAGGAAAGAACAAGATTAGAAAAACCTACTACTTTCACTGAAAATAGAAAACGGGTTTTTCCGACTGAAATCAGGGAGAGATTAGTTAAAATTCCAGACGACCAGATGAAATTAATTGGTTTAAATCCTAAAAAGTTCAGGCCAGAATGGGCAGTTCTAAGTTCTTTACTTGTACCTCCAGTTACAGTTCGACCTTCAATTACATTAGAATCAGGAGAAAGAAGTGAGGATGATTTAACTCACAAATTATCAGATATAATAAGAGCTAATCAAAGATTATGGGAGAACTTAAATGCAGGAGCTCCTGAAGTCATTATTGAAGATTTATGGGATTTATTACAATATCATATTACAACCTTTTTTGACAATACTATATCAAGAATCCCTCCTGCTCGTCATCGTTCAGGGCAACCATTAAGAACAATAACTGAAAGAATAAAGGGAAAAGAAGGAAGAATAAGGCATAATTTAGCTGGTAAAAGAGTTAACTTTTCCTCAAGAACTGTTATTTCTCCCGACCCATTCTTACATATTAATGAAATTGGGGTTCCACTAGAAATTGCAAAAGTTATTACAGTTGCTGAAAGAGTCAACACTTCAAATATTGAAGCTTTAAAAAGTTTGATTGAAAGAGATGAATATCCTGCAGCTAATTATGTTATAAGACCCGATGGTAAAAAGAAAAGGATTACTGAAGATTTAAAACAAGAGATAATGGAAGAATTGCAACCGGGATATAAAGTTGAGAGGCATTTAATTGACGGAGATGTTGTTTTATTTAACAGGCATCCTTCTTTGCATAGACCAAGCTTAATGGCTCATTTTGTTAAAGTTTTGCCTTACAGAACATTTAGATTGCACCCAGCCACTACTACACCTTATAATGCTGATTTTGATGGTGATGAGATGAATATTCACGGACCTCAGACTGAAGAAGCAAGAGCTGAAGCCAAAGTTTTACTTGATGTTAAACAAAATTTAATTTCTCCTAAAAACAACACTCCTTTATTAGGTTGTATTGCTGATTCAATAACAGGAAATTATATGTTAAGTTCAGATGAATTAAGCGGGGGAGATGCTTCTCAGTTATTATTTGAAGCAGGAATTGAAAAAAGCATGAAAAGTTCAAATTCAGGAGAAGATGTAATTTCAGAAATATTGCCAAAAATTGATGTTAAGGAAAAAGCTTATGAAATTAGCAAAGGTAAGCTAAAAGGAACAGTGGATAAAACAGCTTTTGGAGTTGAAGATGGTGAAGTCATAAAAATACTTGATAGAGAAGTTGGAAGGGATGAAACCTTGGAAACTTTGAAAAAAGCATTCAGAGTTGGAACAAGCTATTTATCAAAACATGGTTACACAATTTCATTAGAAGATTTGAATGTATCAAAACAGGTTAAAGAAAAAACTAATAGGATAATTGATGATGCTAAAAAGAAAACTCAGAAAATTATTGATTCTTTCCATGATAATTCATTAGAAATAATTCCCGGAAAAACAAAAAAAGAATCAAGAGAAATTAAAATTTTGCAAGTGTTGAATGAAGTAAGAACCAAGATAGGGCAGATTGTTAAAGACAATTTTCCAAAAGAAAATCCTGTTAATGTAATGATATTATCCGGAGCTGGAGGAAATATATTGAATATAACTCAGATTGCATGTTCAGTTGGACAGCAGGCTTTATGGGGTAAGAGAATTGAATTAGGATATACTAACAGGACTTTATCTGTATTCAAAGAAGAAGATTTATCTCCTGAATCTCATGGATTTATCTCATCATCCTATTTTGAAGGACTGAAACCTTATGAATTCTTTTTTGGAGCTATTACTGGAAGGGATGCATTAATGGATACTGCATTAAGAACTCCTAAATCAGGTTATTTATACAGAAGACTAGCAAATGCATTACAAGACTTGAAAGTAGAATATGATGAGACAGTTAGAGATGCTTCTGAAAAGATTGTCCAGTTTAAATATGGGGATGACGGATTAGATGTTTCAACATTGCACTTAGATAAGAAAATAAGCCCTGCTGAAGCTATTGGGATTATAACTGCTCAGTCATTTGGAGAACCGTCAACACAAATGGCTCTGAATGTGTTCCACTTTGCAGGTGTTCAGGAGATGCAGATTACTTCCGGTTTGCCAAGATTAATTGAAATTTTTGATGCAAGAAAAAAGCCTTCAACTCCTTTAATGGAAATACATGTTGATTCCAAACATAATAATGAGAAAGATTCAAGGACACTGGCTGAAAAAATTAAAGAAGTTAAACTAAAAGAAATTATGTCTGAAATTGATGTTAATTTTTCTGAGAAAAAATTGGAAATTAAAGTTGATACAAATGCTATCAGGCAGGCACATACAACTGTTCCTACAGTTGCAGATAAAATTAGCAAAAAAGATACTAAAATTAAAGTCAATGGAAATACAATTACAATTAGTTTAAGCAAATACGATTTTAAAGATATTTACAAGTTTAAGGAAAAAATAAAAGAGACTGTTATCTCCGGAATTAAAAATATTGAGGAAGTTTTGGTTGTAAAAAGAGATAAAGATTATGTTATACTTACTTCTGGTTCAAATTTAGAGGAGGTTATGAAAGTTAAAGGAGTAAATGCAGACAATGTTATTACTAATGACTTGCATGAAACCGCAAGAGTATTAGGTATTGAAGCTGCAAGAAATGCAATTATGAGGGAGATTAAGAAAGTTATTGAAACTCAGGGATTAGATATTGATGTAAGGCATCTGAAATTAATTTCAGATGCTATGTGCACAACAGGAGAGGTAAAAGGAGTTACAAGAATGGGGATTATCTCTAAAAAAGCAAGTATTCTTGCCAGAGCTTCTTTTGAAACACCCATAAAACAGTTTATTAATGCGACGATGAAGTCTATAAAAGATGAGTTAGCTTCAGTAATTGAAAACATAATGTTAAATCAGCCTGTTCCAACTGGAACCGGTTTGCCAGGATTATTGGTTGAAGTTACTGGTCCGTTAGTGAAAAGCAAAGCAAAAAACAAGAAGAAGAAAACAAAGAAATAAAAAATGGGTTAACCTCCTGTATTATTAAACTAAGTTTGAGCAATAAGGGAAAGTTTAAAAGATACAATTATTTTTAATCAATAATAAAAATGACAATTGCAGAATTAAAAAAAGCTGTTGAATCTGATAAAGTTAGCTATGGGATTAAAGAAGTTATGAAAAAAGGAGCTAAAAAAGTTTTCATCACTTCTGATACAAGAGATTCTACAAAAGAGAAATTCAAAAAAGAAAAAATTGATTTTGAACAATTAAATGAAGATAAACTGAGAGTTGCAAAAGAATTAAAACTCAATTTTTTATCTGAAGTTTATGCTGTTGGATTAGGCAAATCTAGTAAAAAGAAAACAAAAGCATCTGCAAGGAAAAAAACAGAGAAGGAAACAACAAAAAAAGGAAAAAGTAATAAGACAACAAAAAAAGGAAAATCAAACAAAAAAACAAGTAAGAAAGCGAAGAAAAAGAAAACAAGCGGAACAAAAAGCAAATCTAAAAGTAAGAAAACAAAAAGCAAAAAGAAAAAATGAGAACTTTGGATTTAAAATTTATTCAGTATTTGAACTTATTTGAAAAATATACTCATGTCAGAACAAAACACTGTTTTGAGTATAATAATTATCTTATATTTGTTGTTCCATCTGCATTAGTATCCAAAGCTATAGGTCCTAAAGGAACAAATGTCAGAAAATTAAGCTCAGTTATCAACAAAAAAATAAAAGTTGTTGCAATGCCTTTGGGTATTCAAGATGCTGAAAAGTTTATTGCAGATATTGTTGAGCCAGTTAAATTCAGATCATTAGAAGTTAAGGGTGATGTAATTGTTATTACTGCTGGTTCTGCATATAAAGCTGCATTGATTGGAAGAAACAAGAGAAGATTGAATGAATTAAAAGAGATTGTCAAATCTTACTTCAATGATAAGGATGTGAAGATTGTTTAGATAGATATTTAGGATTATACTTTCTTAGGTAGTACGTTTCGATTTCTTCTTCTGTGCATTCAGTTAAACCAATATCCCACATTAGACTAATTGGATGAGTTAAATTAAATAAAATTCTTTTCAAACCTCTTGGCATTCCCTGAGATTCTTTTATTCTTACATTTAATTAAAATCAGTTTAATTTAATAAATATTTATGTAATAAGAAATATAATTTATCCTCTATAATCTATCAGCTAATTGCTCAATTCTTTCTGATACTTTATCAACATAAGCATCTTTTACTTTTCTTCTTGATAATATCTCCCTAACTTGTGCTTGACAAAAATTGACTTTATTTACCTGGTCCCGAACAGCTTCTATACTATCTAATCTTCCTGCTTTTTCTGTTGCTGCTATATATCCTAATCCTCTTGCAAATATTCCTCCTGCTATTGCTTGGGATAATACTGGAGCTACTGTTGCATCATATCTTGATTCAGCTGCCTGTCTTCCTGTTCTGTTTAAATATTTACTCATTAAGGGGGAATAAAAAGATGTTAATTTTGCAGCTTCCATTTCAACAAATACAGGATTTTGAACAACTTTCAAACCTTCCTGCTCTACTTTTTCATCCATTGCTATTGAATATGCAAAAGCATTTAATCTTGACTCTCTTATTAAATCTGCTGGTGTTGTTCTGCCATGACTAACTAATCCTGAAGTATCTAATCTTGCTGTTTCTTCTCCTGTGACTCTTAATCCAATTGTCAAATCTCTTGCTTCTCTTCTAAATCTTGCTGATTCATCTTGTGCTCTTGCTTCAGCTTCTAATCTTAATTGTCTTGAAATTGGGCTTTCGTTTATTTTATAAAAATAATTTTCGTATCTATCTATTATTTTTTCCGTTTTTGTTTTTTTGGGTAATTTTTCCAATGGTTCCTTTCTTAAAGCGGGATCATTAAATCCAAATCTCCAATTGTCTCCTAATCCCCCTCCTATTTCCCCGCCTAATATTAATCCTTTTAAAAAATCATCTCTAACTGCTTCTGCTGTTCTTGTATCTGTAAATCCAAAATCATCATCTGAAATTGAGGGGATTTCATTTAATTGAGAATATAAATCTAGTTTATCTTCTTTTGGTAAGAAATATTTATGAGATTTGTTTTCTATTCTTGGTAATATTTCTTTAGGTGTTTCATGTTCTGCTTGGGGTAGTGTTACTTGAAATGCCCATCCTTGTGCTTCTAATCTTCTTAAATCCTTGAATATTTCGTGTTCATCTTTATAATCAAACATCTTGTAAACAATAAGAAAAAACAGTTTATAAATCTTTCGTTTTATAGTAACTAATTAGTAGTAATAAATATAGTTTGCAGTTTAAGATTAATAATCTGATTTAAATATAATCCCAAGTTTCCAACAAGCATAAGATTTAAAAATGCTTATTTATCTGTATAAATACTAAATATTCTATATGAAAATGGGATTATATAATGCAAGAAAACTGAAGAAGAGAAGGAAAAAATTTAGATGGAAAGATAGAAAATATAAAATGAGAGCTCTGGGATTGAAGATTAAAGCTGACCCTTTAGAAGGTTCTTCTCAAGCTAAGGGATTAGTTTTGGAAAAAGTTCAAAAAGAAGCAAAGCAGCCAAACTCAGCTATGAGAAAATGTTGCAGAGTTCAATTAATTAAAAATGGGAAATCAGTTACTGCATTTATTCCTGGAAACTTAGCTCAAAAATTTATTGACGAGCATGATGAAGTTATGATTGAAAGAATTGGTGGAAAACAAGGTAAGAGTAAAGGAGATATCCCAGGGGTAAGGTTTCAAGTTATAAAAGTAAATGATCAGCCTTTAGCTCAGTTGGTTAAAGGCAAGATTGAAAAGGGAAGAAGATAAAATGATAATTGATTTTAATGAAGCTTCTCAAAATCCCGATGTTAAAAGAAGATTAGAAGGATTTAGATTTGAAGGAGGAGTTAAAGTTTTGGATTTTCATTACGAATCTTTTTGGATTCAAAAATTCAGAGAATCTACTCAGAGAAAACTTGACACATTAAGAAGAGGAAAAAGTACTGAAATTCTGTATTTACAGCATCCACATGCCCGGGAAATGCTGCAAAAAAGAATATCCCAGTTAGATATTCCTCAGGATGTGTCAGTTGAATTAAGACAAGAGGATTTATACAGTAGAGGGTATGCAGTTATTGCTAAAAGAGAAAAACCTAAAATAATTGATTTAAGACAATATCGTAAGGAGGCAGAATGAAATTTTACAACAGATATGAAACTGAAAATATCGAGGCAAAAGACCCAGCTTTAAGCCCATATATTAATTTTGAAGGGAAACTTAAAGTTAAAAGTCATGGCAGGCACAGAGAAAAATTCAGAAAAGCAAATATTAATATTATGGAAAAACTGGCTAATCAGTTGAGTGTTCCTGGACACAGGAGAAAAAAACACAGGATTATAACAAGTTGGGCAACAGGGAAATTCGAGAAAAACATGAAAAATGTATTAAAGGCATTTGAAATTATTGAGAAAAAAACAGGGAAAAATCCTGTCCAGGTTTTTGTTGATGCAGTTGAAAATTCAGCTCCAAGAGATGAAATCACAGTAATTGAGTATGGAGGAGCACGATATCCTCAGGCTGTTGACAGCTCACCATCAAGAAGATTGTCTTTAGCTATAAGGCATTTAGTTCATGGTGCATATGATAACTCATTTAATAAAAAAACAAAAATTCATCAGGCTTTAGCTGATGAAATTTTAAAAGCTTCTCAAAACAACAATGACAGCTATGCTATCAAGAGAAAAAATGAGTTTGAAAAACAAGCTGATTCTGCTCGATAGTTCTCTGGTATAATAATTCTTATAAAGTATTTATTTCTAAATTTTATATGCCCAACAGGAGAACAAAAAAACATGAAGAATGGCTTGAATCTCAAAAAGAGATGATTCAAGGATTAGAAGAATCAGGTTTTAAGCTGGGGATAGAGGGATATTTAAGAATTAATTTAGATGTTCCTAAAACTGAATTTCCAAGTTTAGAGGATTTAACTGAGGAATTTGAGAATAAAAATAATCTTAATTTAAGAGATGTCACTGATTATGATTTTCCAATAGTGGGATTAGACAATGAACCAAAAACTTATAATTCTGGACTAATTTTAAATTTTAAAGAGGGAAATGTAGTGTTATCTGTGAAAAGACTGCAAGAGAGACAAGTAGAGCCTACTTTTGGTAGAGGACTAATTCAGAGCTGGAGAAGAGAATATGTAATGAGTGGGATTTTAAATAATGAAGATGCTGAATTAGGAGCTATAATCTCCTATTCAAGAGCTGTTAAGACTATTATCGACTATCCTCAAAAATCAGAAGATTATGACCCTTTTCGTGGGGGAGTAATTTTAAACGCTCGTGAGAGATATGTTCCTAAGGGAGAGATTCAGAAATCAGTTCATAGAAGAGATGATAGTTCTTTATGGTTTATTATTGATGGAAAGAAAAAATAAACAATAACATTTAAAAACCTCTTTTATGATTAAAATGTATTCTAAATGATTTTAGATGATTGGCAATTATAAAAAATGGCAGATAATGAAATCAG
>CAZQGH010000004.1:32905-63336 GCA_964592915.1 Candidatus Woesearchaeota archaeon
GAATATTTCAAACCTGCAATTTTTGAGAATTTGAATAAAACAAAAAAATGGCAGATAATGAAATCAGGAATATTTCAAACCTGCAATTTTTGAGAATTTGAATAAAACAAAAAAATGGCAGACGAAAAAGCAAAAAAAGTAACAGAATTAATGCATAAGCCTGAGCAAATCAGGAACATAGCAATAGCAGCTCACATTGATCATGGCAAGACAACTTTTAGTGATAATTTGCTAGCTGGTGCAGGAATGATGTCTGAAGAATTAGCTGGAAAGCAGCTAGCTTTGGATTTTCATGAAGATGAATCAGCAAGAGGTATTACAATAGATGCAGCTAATGTTTCTATGGTTCATAATCTTGAAGCAGAAGAATATTTAATTAACTTAATTGACACTCCAGGGCATGTAGATTTTGGAGGGGATGTTACTCGAGCAATGAGAGCTGTGGACGGAGCGATAGTGTTGGTATGTGCTTCTGAAGGTGTAATGCCCCAGACTGAAACAGTTTTAAGACAGGCATTGAAAGAAAGAGTTAAGCCAGTTTTGTTTATTAACAAAGTTGACAGATTGATTAGAGAAGTCAAATTAACTCCTGAAGAAATGCAAAAGAGATTTATGAAAATTATAGCTGATGTTAATAAATTAATAAGAAATATTGCTGAAGAAGGATACAAAGAAAAGTGGCTAGTGAATGTCAATGAAGGGAGTGTAGCATTTGGTTCTGCATTCCACAACTGGGCTTTATCAGTTCCGTTTATGCAAAAACAGGGAATCACATTTACAGAGATTATTGATTCATATAAGGCTGGAGGAGAAAAATATAAAGAACTAGCTAAAAAAGCTCCTTTACACAGAGTTGTTTTAAATATGGTTATAAGACATCATCCAAATCCTGTTACAGCTCAAGAATACAGGATTCCAAAAATATGGCACGGAGATTTAGATAGTGTGACAGGAAAATCATTGTTAAAATGTGATCCTGACGGGGAAGTTGCATTTGTCTGCACAAAAATTGTTATTGATAAACATGCCGGTGAAGTAGCGGCTGGACGATTATTTTCTGGCTCAATAAAACAAGGAGAAGAAGTTTATATGAATCTTGCAAAAAAACCTTCCAGAATCCAGCAAGTTTCAATATATAAAGGGGCACAAAGAGTTCCTATGGATGAGGTTGTTGCAGGAAACATTGTTGGATTAGTCGGATTGAAAGGAGTATATGCCGGAGAAACTGTAAGTAAAAAAGAAATACAGCCTTTTGAAGAAATCAAACACATATTTGAGCCAGTAGTTACAAAATCAATTGAAGCTAAAAATTCCGCTGATTTGCCAAAATTAATTGAAGTTTTACGTCAAGTTAACAAAGAAGACCCTAGTATTACAATTGAGATTAATGAAGAGACTGGAGAAAATTTAATGATGGGTATGGGGGAACTGCATTTGGAGATTATTGAAAACAGAATTCAATCTGAAAAAGGATTAAGTGTGAAAACATCTTCTCCAATTGTTGTTTACAGAGAAACTGTTACAAAAGAATCAAAAGATTTTCAGGGGAGAAGTCCAAACAAACATAATATATTCTATATACGAGTTGAGCCTTTGGAAGAAGGAGTATATGAAGCAATTAAAAATGGAGATATAGCAGAAGGAAGGAAGAAGAAAAAAGATGAGCAAATGTTTGCTAAACTAAATGAATTAGGAATTTCAAATGATGAGGCAAAACAATACAGAGATGTTTACAAAGGAAATGTATTTTTAGACCAAACCAGAGGAGAAGTGCATATTGGAGAAGTAATCGATTTTGTTATGGATGCCTTTGAACAAGCTATTGATCAGGGTCCTTTAGCCAGAGAACCCTGTGCTAAAATTAAAGTTTCATTAGTAGATATTAAACTGCATGAAGATGCAATTCATCGTGGACCTGCACAGGTTTACCCAGCTGTGAGAAATGCTATTTATGATGCAATGAGAGATGCAAATGCTGTATTATTAGAACCATTACAAACTCATTTGATTGATTTTCCAACAAAATTTATGGGAGAGATTACTAAATTAGTATCAAGTAAAAGAGGGCAGTTATTAGAAGTTAATCAGGAAGTGACTCAGTCAAGTGTTCATGCTAAATTACCAGTTAGTGAAATGATTGGCTGGAGTTCAGATTTAAGAAGTGCTTCAGAGGGAAGAGGAATTTCATCATTAGAAAAACAGAAGTTTGAGAAATTGCCAAATTCTCTGCAGCAAGAAACTATAAAACAAATTAGGGATAGAAAAGGTTTAGCTGAAAATCAATAAATATAATATAGGACAATTATATTTAAATATTTCTTTAATAATTAATTTTTATGTCTTATGTCATTGAATTAGCTGAAAGTTATGATAGAAACCGATTTTACAGATTAAAAGATACTCATCAGGAAGTTCCAAGAATTGCTTTTTCTTGTTTATCTATGCCATCAATTCTTGTCAAGTATCACAAATTGAGTTTTGGCAAAGAACATATTGATTTACCCGAATTACCTGATGAAGCAAATGCTGTGTTATTGGGTGAAAAAAATGAGGATGTTTATGCAGCTCATTATTGCTTTGTTGATGAATTTAAACTGGAAGATATGGAGCTTATTGAAGGATTAGAATTAAGAACTCTTGCTTCATCATAAATAGTTAATATTATTCTAAGAAATATGTTTGTTATTATATATATATATATGTTTAAATAAAACTTATTATTTATTTTCATAGGGAAGATTATGCACAAAAAAAGATAGAAGAAAATTTTTATATGGTGAAAAATGGAACTGGAGGGGATTATATTTCCCAACAAGGTACAAATTGGATATTAGAAGATTTGCAAACAGGAGATGAGTTAATAAGAGAGGAATATTCTGAAGATGGCTACACTTCTCCAGAAGAAGGGATTAAATTCAGGACAAAAGGATAGTTATAATTAGAAGTATATTTAGAATAATATATATTTAATTATATTTATACCAATATGTATTTTAGGTTATATAAATTATAATATGTATTTTGTAGTATATATTGAATACTTATTCCTATTCGCATAATTGTTCAGGATTGTCAATACATTCCCATTGTATTCCTTTACAAACACACCATTCAACTTTTTTATTGTTTAAACACTGATAGATTATTTTGTCTCCATACATGCATTCTCCACTGCAATCTTCTAAACATTGCTCATTTAAACTGCATATTCAATCACCACAAACTTCAGATTCACAATCTTTAATGCAGTTCTCATTTTCTTCACATACTTTGTCCCCGCATAATACTAAGTCAGGTTTTGGGCAGTCGGGTAAGCAGTTTTTCCAGTTTTCAACAATATTGCATTCACTAGTACCTCATTATTCAGCATAAAAGTAGGTTTTAAGTAGAGAAATATAGCAAAAACACTACAACAAACAAAATTATCAAAAAAAACATCCAGATTATATTTGAAAATTTCATAATATGAACAGCTTAATAAAACTTTTAAATTTTCCTAGTTATTCTTCTGATTCCTTTTCAGAATCTTCTGATTCAACTTCTTGTTTTATTTTTTTTGGGTCAATTTTTGAAACAATTTCCTTAAATTCATCTAAGCTTTCAAGAGGAATTCTTGTTCCTGCTTTTGTAAATCCTGTATATCTCTCACTGGTAACATACTCTCTTATTGTTAAACCCACTCTTCCTCCGAAGTCATCTACTCTCACTACAATGTCTGTTGTATCGTTCTTTTTTATTTTTCCAATGTCTTTTTCCATTTTTAAATTTAACAAAGTTTGTTTTTTATATTTTTTATCTTCTATTATATCTTTTTGATTACTTATTTTGTATTAAACAAATATTTAAAAATGTTTGTTATTATTAAAGAATTATGAAAAGAAAAAATGGTGCAATGATTTTTGTCTTTTTGACAATTATTTTGTCAAGTTTTGTTTTAGCACAATCAACAAACCCCTGGGTTGCTGATTCAACTGGAGCTGAAAGAAACAGCTTCAAAACTTCTGAGACTATATACTTACGTTCATATACAGTTTGTTTTCCTCCGGCTGGAGCAGAAGTTGATGTCTATATTATTGATGACGGAAACTTAACTGCAGGAGACCAGTTATTTGATATCAGGGGGGATTTACAACAAGTTACAACTGATTCTCAGGGGCATATTGAATTAACTGAATTATGGGAAAATCCAATTCAGGGAGAATATGATGTAGTGTTGGATTGTAATGGAAATGGTGTATATGATGATGAACCAATAGATTCTGGGGTAGGAATAGGTTTTTCTGTTTTAGCTATAGGAACTGTTAATGCTTCAATTGGAGCTAATTCTCCTGATTCACACACCTCATTTTTTGACCCTGAAGATCCAAACAAAGAGAATGTTTTATTACAATTAGAATTAACAACTGATAATACTGAAAATATTGATTTGGGTGAACTTGTTTTAAAAGCAAACGGAACTGGAAATGATTTAGATATTAGAAGAATAATAATTTACTCTGATATTAATAATAATGGCAGAATTGATGTGGGAGAAAATGAAGTTGGCAGAGGAAAATATAACAGAGATAACGGAGAAGCTGAGATTTCAATTGATTATACTTTGCCAGTTGGAGAATCTAGAAATTTTTTAATTGCTTATGTTTTACGAGAATATGAAGATGGTTCTAATTTTTCCTTTTCAGTTGTGGAAATTACTGGAAAGGGAACAGCATCCGAAGAAATAATTGATGTTTCTGGATTACCTATTCAGTCTGCAATGAAAACAATTGGAGGTGCTAAATCATGTTTAGGTTCATTAGAATTAGCAATTGTTCCTAATACTACTGAAACAGACAAATCAGTTTTAGCTTTTGTTTCCGGATTAACCAATTGCTCAAATGAAGTAGTAAGTATTAGATTATCTTCTTGTCAAGAAGCAGAAAATGAAGTATGTTCATGCTCAATTAGCAGAGGCACTTGCAATTGCAATTTTATTGCTCCGAGCGTATCTGGAAACTATATAATATACGGGTGTGTTGATAAAAATAAGGATGATGATTTTAATGATATGGGAGAATCTGGAGAGTTTGTATTAAAAGTAGAAGCAGGAGAAATAGAGGAGAATGAAACAATTCCTCAACCACCTGTTGAAAACAACGAGACTACTGAAGAGACTGAAGAAACTGGATTAGATATTCAAAACCAAATTATACTAATTTTATCGGGAGGATTAATATTTGTTTTAATACTGCTTTTGATTATTTTGATAATGCTAGTGAAAGTAGTTTCGAAGATGAAAAAGTAAAAAACGAAAAGTTTTTAAAGGCTTAATTTTTTAAATCTATACGTTCTTAAAAATTAATATATAATAAAAAATGGCAAAAGAAAAACCAAATATGAATGTGGTGTTTGTAGGTCATGTGGACCATGGAAAAAGCACAACTATAGGCAGACTTATGTTTGACTCAGGAGTTATTCCTGAACAAGAGATGAAGAAATTAAAAGATGAAGCTCAAAAACATGGAAAAGTAGGATTTGAGTTTGCTTTTATTATGGACAGGTTTAAAGAAGAAAGAGAAAGAGGACTTACTATTGATTTAGCTTATCAGAAATTAGTTACAAATAAATATGAAGTCACAATTATCGATGCTCCAGGACACAAGGACTTTGTAAAAAACATGATTACTGGAGCTTCACAAGCAGATGCAGCTTTTTTAGTTGTAGCAGCTCAGCATGGTGTAATGCCTCAGACAAAAGAGCACTTATGGTTGTTAAGAACAATGGGTGTTTCACAAATTACAGTAGTTGTTAATCAAATGGATGCTGTAGATTATGATGAAGCTAAATTTAACAAAGTTAAAGAAGATGTTACTAATTTATTAAAAACTGTAGGTATTAAACCTGATGCAGTTACTTTTATTGCTGCTTCAGCATTAAAAGGAGATAATGTTGCAAAAAAATCAGAAAATATGTCATGGTATAAAGGGCCAACTATTTTAGAACAGTTAGACTTGTTTTCAGAACCTGAAAAA
The DNA here is from genome assembly GCA_964592915.1 of Candidatus Woesearchaeota archaeon. GTDB lineage: Archaea > Nanobdellota > Nanobdellia > Pacearchaeales > GW2011-AR1 > CAZQGH01. The sequence goes on from CAZQGH010000004.1 coordinate 38,917, forward strand.
CCTACTGAATTGCCATTAAGAATGCCTGTTCAGGATGTTTATGAAATTACAGGTATTGGTACTGTACCAGTAGGAAAAATTGAAACAGGAGTGATGAAACCAGGCCAAAAAGTGATAGTATTGCCAGGAAGAAGTGGTAAGGGAATTGCAGGAGAAATAAAAACTGTTGAAGCTCATCATGAACAACTGCCTCAGGCAGAAGCTGGAGATAATGTTGGAACTAATATCAGGGGAGTAGGTAAAAAAGACATTGCAAGAGGGGATGTAATTTGCGATGCTGGAAAACCTGCGCCAATTGTTGAGGAATTTACAGCTCAGATAGCTGTTATAAACCATCCAACAGTTATTGCTAAAGGTTACACACCTGTATTCCATGTTCATACTGCGCAAGTTCCTTGTCAGTTTGTTGAATTACAAAAGAAAATTGATCCAAAAACTGGACAAGCTTCAGAAGAAAATCCTGATTATTTAAAAAACGGAGATGTTGCTATAGTTAAAATTAAGCCTCAGGGTAATCTAGTATTAGAAAAACAAAAAGATAACCCTCACATGGCTAGATTTGCTATCAGAGACGCTGGAGCAACTGTTGCAGCTGGAATCTGTATAGATTTAACTGAAAAGAAATAATTAATTTTTATTATATTTTATAATTTTCTCAAGATTCAGGCTCTTTAACATTTAGCAGAAATATTTCTTTATAATGGAAGTTTATAACATTATGAAGTTTAGAGGGATATTTAAATTAACTTCATTAATCGCATTTGAAAGAAGATTTTACGAGAACATTAGCAATTATATCAGGGAAGAGATTATGATGGAATTTATGCAAGAATAATTATTAATACATCCTCTCCGAGAATAACAGGTGCTAAACTTTTTATAGAGTAGTTGAAGGCACTATTGTTGTTAGAAAAATTAGTTTCTGCAAAACAAAATAACCAAATCAGATGATAATCATTAATAAGAAAAATAGGAAAAATAGATAACCTCTTTTAGCTATATATCAAGTTCGTCAAGCCAGTCAGGCTCTTCTTCATCTTCTTCCTCAAGAGAGTCTTCTTCCATTTTCAACCTCCTTAATAATTGATTTTTAATGCCTTATTTTCTTTATAAACGTTATGGTAAAAAAATATATATTTTATAATTAAAAAAGCAAAGATTTAAAAACTGCTTAGTTTATATTTTAACAGAATATAGAGATATCACAATTATCACTTATCATATATCATTAGCTCATGTTTATTTTTCTGGGCTATTATAAGAGTAGTATTTAATTTGGTATTTCTATTTTTAATTTAAATAAAATATGAAAACATTGATTTTCATACGGAGGAAAAATGGCTAAGATAAGCCCTGTATCAATAAAATATATAATACATGCTACATTTGAAGCAAATGGTGCTTTGGAAAAACCAGATGTAATCGGAGCTATATTCGGACAGACAGAGGGATTATTAGGAGAAGACTTAGAAATGAGAGAGCTTCAAAAAGAAGGAAAAATCGGCAGAATTGATGTGGAAGTTGAAAGTGATAATGGCAAAACAACTGGAAAAATTGAAGTTCCTAGCTCTTTGGATAAAGCTGAAACTACTATTCTGGCAGCTGCAATAGAAACAATTGAGAGAATGGGTCCTTCAGACTCAAAAATTGAAATTGAAAGTATCGAAGATGTAAGAGCAAATAAAAGAAACTTTATAGTAGAAAGAGCAAAAGAATTATTAGGGAATATAGAAGGAAGTGCTGATTCAAGAGAAATGGAAAGAGCAGTTAAAACTTCTGCAAGAGAATCTAAATTGCAGGAATATGGCAAAGATAAACTGCCAGCAGGAGATATTAGTGATAAAGAAGTAATTGTAGTTGAAGGAAGAGCAGATGTTCTAAACTTGCTAAGAAACGGAGTAAATAATGTAATAGCAATGAACGGAACTATCTTGCCAGAAACAGTTCAAGAATTAAGCAAAGAAAAAGAAATAACTTTGTTTGTAGATGGTGACAGAGGCGGAGATTTGATTATAAAAAATGTTTCTGATAATGCAGAAATAGATTATGTAGTTAAAGCTCCTGATGGAAAAGAAGTCGAAGAATTATCTGGAAAAGAGATTTTAACTTGCTTAAGAAAAAAGTCTCCTATAGATGAAGTGGTAAAAAAAAATAAAAAAAGAAGGGGAAGTAAAAACAGAAGCAGAAAATCTGAGGAAAAAGAAGTAAAAGAATTAACTAGTGATAATAAAGAAAAATTGAGAGAGATGATGAAAGAGATAGAAGGAAGTAAAGATGTGTTGGTTTTAGATTCTAATTTGAAACAAATTAAAAAAGCAAAAATCAATAGGATGGTATCAACTTTAAGGCATATGAAAGAATCTCCTTATATAATCATGGTTGGTGGAAAAGCAACTTCAACTGTAATCAGAGTTGCAGAAGATGTAAATGCCGGTTATTTAGCTGCAAAGAACTTTACTAAGCATAGTAGTAATGTTAAGTTAGTAAGCTTGTAATCAAAAATTCTGAGATAATAAGATTTAAATAAGTATAATAATTATAAGATTTAACATGAAGTTAAAAAAAGAGGCATTAGGATTCGTTCTTTTGATAGCTGCTATAATAATTATTAGTATATTATTATATTTTTCATTCATATCCATAAGAAAAGTTGACACTCAGCAGGGTTTTAATCAAGCATTAACTAATTGTGATAGAGTGGAGTATATCAGAGATGGTGACAGGGCAATCTGGAAATACACTATTTTAGGCAAACAGAGAGATTTTTGTAATGTTGAAGTTAGATTGGTTTCTGCTAAAGAAGGAGTTCAGGATATTAAAGATGTAGAAGGATTAAATATGATTTGTTCTGTTGCTGAGGGATTAGCAATTAATCCTGAAGAAAACCTGAAAAATTGTCACGGATTACTAAAAGAAGGATTACAAGATATTTTAATTGAAAAAATGCATGCTTATATTATTTCTAATATAGAGCAGATTGGTGAAGAATTTTCTACGATATAATTAATTTTAAAAACAGTGTTTACTATAGAAATTAATGAGAGTTATAAGTTCTTATCCGGAATTTCAAGATGTTTTAGCTAATATTATCAGGGCTGGAAAAATAGCTGAAAAGTCTAATTGCAGAAAAACAAAAAGAGGGGTTGTAATTGTTAATGAAGGTGAGGAAGTTTCAACAGGATATTTGTGGAATGCTGAATATGCTGAAAACTGCAATCCCTGTCCCAGAATAGATATCCATAACAATACTCAGTGGGGTTTATGTAAGGCAATACATGCTGAAAGATATGCAATTGAACATACTTTGGAAGATAAGAGGCATTTGTTAAAAGGAAGCAAATTATACCATATTAAAATTGATGAAGATAGGATTGAAGTTCCATCAAGACAACCTAGTTGTGTTGATTGTGCTGAGTTAATTTTAGAAACTGGCATTGCAAAAGTTATACTGTTTCATAAAACCGGATTTACTGAATATGATGCTGATGAGTTCTTAGAATTATCTAGACAGTATCAAAGAGATAATTCATAATTTATTCATGCAAAAAACAATATTATTGCTATAACAATTGCTAATCAAGATGATGAGATTAGATAACATTAGAGTATTATTAATTAAAGAAGAGTTGCATAAATATTTTAATTAAACCTAATAACAAACCATAATTGTTTTATAATTTAACATGTTGGTTATTTAACTGGAATAGGAGTTCCTAGTTTAGTTGCATCAACTCCTGATATCTCTCTTACTTCTTGATAATCCCCTCAATCACCTGTATTATCTAAATCTAATATATTGTGATTAATTTAATATCTTTTTTTATACCTCACCACAAGGTTTTTATTGTTAATTAAATAAAGCTTATTATGGCAATCAGGTTTGGTCCTGCTGGTTTGGGAGGTGTAGATGAAATTTCTGCGAATATTAGAGATTTGAATGAAAAAGGATTAAGAGCTGGGGAATTAGCATTTACATATGGTGTTTATATTGATAAAAATAAGAATAAAAAACAAATTGAAGAAATTAAAAAAACTGTTGAAAATTTAGATTTTAATTTGTCAATACATGCTCCTTACTGGATTAATCTTAATAGTAAGGAAAAAAATAAGATTGAGGCAAGCAAGAAAAGAATTCTAAATAGTTGTGAAATAGGAAATTTAATTAACGCAAAAAAAATTGTGTTTCACCCGGGTTATTATGGTAAAGATAATAAAGAAAAGACATATAAAACTATTAAAAATGAGATTTTGGAGATAAAAGAGCTAGTTAAAGAGAATGGCTGGAAAGTGGAGTTATGTCCTGAAACAACTGGCAAAAAAAATGTTTTTGGCAAGGAAGACGAAATATTGAGATTAGTCAGAGAAACCAAATGCGGATTTACAATTGATTTTGCCCACTTATTAGCTCGTTCATTAGGAAAGGAAACATATAAAAAAATGTATTCTAAATTTGATAAGTTTAAAAAACTGCATTGTCATTTTTCTGGAATTAAATGGAGAGATAAAGGCGAATGGAAACATAAGTTGACTCCTGAGGAGGAAATTAAAAAGCTGTTAAAAGTCTTGCCAAAAACCAAGAAAATAACAATAATTAATGAATCACCTGATACTGTTGGAGATTCAATAAAATCATTAAAAATTTGTAAGGAGTTAAGTAAGTGCTAACTGGGATGATTAATTCCTTACTAAATTTTTAAGTTTTTTTAATAAACTAGGATTAAGAATTACTTCGGCTTTTACTATTTTTTGCTTTAATTCTGGTTTTAATTTTAAATCTTTTTTAATTAAACTTAATGGAACAAGACTGATTTTTATTTTACCTGATTTAATTATCTTTTTTTGTTTGGATGTTACTGCTATAACTTCAATAGGTTTTTTGCTAATTATATAAATGCCTGAGATATCTGAGAAATACTGGTTTGTTAGTTTAATTACTTCCATTTTTATGTTAACTGGACGTTTCATTACTGTAACTTTCACCTCACTTCCCAATAATTTTTTTGGTAAAATTACTCCTGCTGAATTTCCCACTTTAACTGCCTTTCTTAAAAACTCCATTTTCTCCTTGACAAAATCAAAATATTTAAGCTTATATGCATGTTATAACAATGTTATAACCATTTTTAAATTTTTTGTTTATTTTTCACTTAAAAAGGGTAGCAAATTGTTGTCACCGCAAAGTTTATAAAGAAGTTATATGTTTATTATTTAATCTAAATTTAAAAATATAACATAAATATATGAAAATGAAATCAAAAGCAATTTTGGTTTTCTTGCTAGCTATCTTGTCAGTTTTAGCTGTTCAGATGGTTAGTGCAAGTAACTTAGTAGATTTTAAAACAGTAAGCATTAGTGGTGAACCAGTAGGCACTAATCAAACAATTGCTGTTTTTGCTGGTGAAACTTTACCTATCAGAGTTAGTTTTACTGCATTAGAAGATGAAAGGGATGTAAGAGTAAAAGCTTGGATTTCTGGTTATAGAAGAGATACAAGTTCTTCTACTGAAAGATTTGATATCCTTGAAGGCGGTAAATACACTCAGTTATTCTCTTTGAGAATGCCTGATGATATTGACCCTACAGAAGGATATACTCTTTATTTAAGAGTTGAATCAAAAACCCAGAATGACGAGGTATCAGTTCCTTTAAGACTTCAGAGAGAGTCATACACTCTTGAGGTTTTAACTGTTCAGACACCTCAGAGAATTCAGGCTGGTTCGGTATTTCCTGTTAGTGTTGTTTTGAAAAACAGAGGAATGCACGAACTTGAAGACATCTTTGTTAATGTAAGAATTGACTCATTAGGTTTGGAAAAGCAAATCTACGCAGGAGACTTAGTTCCTGAAGATGTTTGCGAAGACTGTGATGATGACGATGCTTCTGAAGCTGTTGTTTATTTACAGTTACCTTCAGATACACCTAGCGGAGTTTACAATTTAGAAGTTGAAGCTTTTAATGTAGATTCTTCTACAAGAATGGTAAAAAGCATTGTTGTTGAAGGTGGAGAAGGCACAAGTGACGTATTAGTTCCTGTAACAAGCAAGAATGTTGCTTCTGGAGAAGAAGTAACTTATGACTTAATTCTTGTTAATTCAGGAGAAAGAATGAGAATTTACACATTCAATCTTGAAGGAACTAATGATTTAACTGTGAACATTGAAGAACCTATAGTAAGTGTTCCAGCTGATTCAACTAGAGTTGTTAAAGTAAGAGTAAGACCTACAGATGAAGAAGGAACATTCGCATTTGCTGTGAATGTTAACAGTGATGGTGAATTAGTTAGGAAAGTTAACTTAGCAACAAATGTTGAAGACTCTACAGTTACAGCAACAAGCCCTGCAGTTGTATTAACAGTAATATTAGTAATAATCTTTGTAGTATTACTAATTGTGTTGATAATTTTGCTTACAAGAAGACCTATGAGAACTGAAGAACTAGGGGAAAGTTATTACTAAATTATTTTATTTTTCTTTTTAACTTTCTTTTTTTTATTTCATAATCAAAAACAAGTATAAAAAACAATTAATATCCAAAAAAACCTTTGTGTTACCGCATGTCAAGAATCAAAGATTTTTGATAGAGTTGGTTTTGCAATGCATTCATGATATAAACAAGAAACAGATAATAAAACAAAATGGCAGATAATTTAATTCAAAGAGTTTTATATGATGAGAACCCAGCAAGTTTCAAGAAAAAACTGACTAGGGAAGAAGCTGAAGCTATATCTAAGATGCCAAAACTAGGAGACCTCAAACCTGTTTATATTGATACAGAAGGGACTCCTCCTCTGGCTCAGTTTGAAAAGTCAGCAGTTTATCATTATTCTGGAAGCACCATTGTTGTTTCAAGAAGTTTGCTTTCTAACATCCTTCATAAAAAAGAATTAATCCTCCCCCAACTTGTTGGTTTTAGTCTTTTTGCTAATAAAGCAGAAGTTGTTTCAGAAAATCAAGAATCGATTGATGAAGCCGTTAGATATTTAGAAGATAATGGATTTAGAGGGTATGAAGAAGAAATACAAGCAGCAAGAAAAGAATATGAGCAAGAATGGACTAAAAGGCAGAACAGAAGGATTTCTGAGTAAAAAATGGCAGATAATTTGGAACAAAGAACTGAGTCTAAAATTACATTACAAAAAGTAGTAAATTCGGGTGTAGAAATAGCTGGATTTTTAACAGGTTATGGAGCTGCATGGGCACCTTACATTTATGGTTATTCTCAGGATATAGGAGATAATTTTCTTTACAAACTAGCATTGCCTTTAGTTTTTATAAGCTCATTTTTTACTGGAGCTGCTGGCATGTATGTTGGAGCTCATATTAATGATAATTTTATTAACAGTAAATTTTTTGATTCTAATGATTAATAAAATGTCTATAGAAGAAACAATAGATAATGATTATATACAAGGAATAAAGACAGCTAATACAGCTTTGTTAAATAATATTAATAAATATGAACATCAAAAAGCTATGATTTTTTTATAGTAGTGGATTTTTATTAGGTATGACTTGCTGGGCTTTTGGTATGATTGGAGCTTCAAAGGCTCTTAATAATTCCAGAGAATTAAGGGAAATTGAATCAAGAAGATACCCTATTTGTCAGCATATCACGAGATTAAAACAAAGGAAAGTTCATCCTTATGTTTTCTAATAATAAATTTAATTAGTATTAATAATATTCAATAAAATGTCAAATGAAAGAGTAGTTTTATATGCAGAAGATGTTTATTTTGGTAAAACAAAAACTATGAGTATTTTAGGCGTATGCCACACTGATGGTGAAGAATTTAAGGATTTAGGAGTTCTTCCATTTAATCAGGTTGAAACATGGTTACTAAACGGAGTAGATAAATTTTATGATAACATATCTTTTGTCCCAGTTAACTCTCTTGATGATGAAGAAAAAGAAAAAGTATATGATTCACGAGGAGCAAGAGATTTCAGATACAAAAATATTCCTAGAGAATTGAATAATAAAGAAACTGATTTATTAAAAAGTAGTTTAGATGGTAAATTATTAGACTTCCAAACTTAATACCTTGCTTAAACCTTCATGCATGCTTACTCCGTAAAGTTTTGTTGATTCTGTTATTATTGCATCATTATGTGTTATTATAATATATTGCCCTGATTTCATGTGTTTTTTAATTAAAACGGCTAATCTTTCTGAATTTCTTTTATCTAATGCAGCATCTACTTCATCAAATATGTAAAAACAGTAAGGTTTGTATTCCTGTATTGCAAATATTAAAGATAAAGCTACTAATGTTTGTTCTCCTCCTGATAAAGAAGTGACATCAAAATATTTTCCTTTAGAAACCCTGATAACAATATTTACTCCTCCTGAAAACACATCCTGCTTATTTTCAATTTCTAAAAATGCTTTACCTTTTTTGCTTAGCTGAGAAAAATTTCTTGTAAAAATTTCATTTATTGCTTTAAATGTTTTCATAAATGTTCTTTTTTTCTTCATATCTATTTCTTCAACAATTTTCAGAATTTCTTCTTTTTCTTCTTGCAATTTTTGAGTTTTTTCATAAATTTTGTCATATTCAGCTTTAACATCCTCATAAACCTGTAATGCTCTCATATTCACACTTCCTAATCTTTCTAAGATTAGTTTTGATTTTTCCAGTTTTTTTGATAAGAAATCTTTCGAACCTTTTATTGATTTTACTCCCTTAAAATCCTGCAAATCAATCTCAAGTGCTTCTTTTTGTGCATCGATTTGTGCTTTACTAATCTTAAAATTATTAATTTTCTCTTCATTTACTCTTATTTCCTGCTGTAATTCAAAATTGCTTTTCTCTTTTTTCTTTATTTCATCCTGCAATTCAGTTCTTTGATCAAATAATCTCTGGAATCTTTCCTGCTGTTCTTTATCTTGCTGTTCTTTTATTTCTAATTGTTCAGATTTTTCCTCATACTCCTCCCGGATTTCTTTAATTTTTTCTTTTAATTCATTCAGTTCCCTTTTATTTCTTTTAACTATCAATCTCATCCTGTCTAATTCTCTTTCTTTAACGCTTAGCTCCATCCCCATGTTTGCTTCCTCTCTTCTCATCAATTCTGAAACTTCCAAACTTAGATTTTCATATTTTTCCTCCACATCTTTATTTTCTTCAACTTTCTTTTCTAAATTCTTTTTCTTTTTTTCAAATTCTTCAATTTCACTTTCTAATAATTTTTCCTCCTGTTTTAATTTTTTCAAATAGTTTTTCTTTTCTTCAATATTTTCCAGTTTAAGAATATCAGAATTTATTTTTACTAATTTTTCAGACTTTTCAGTTAGTTCTTTTTCTATGTTTTCCAATTGTGATGCATCCTGATTTAATTTTTCTTTTTTAGAATCTATGTTATTTTTTAATTTTTGGATTTCTTCATTTGTTTCCTCAACAACTTTTTTTGCATGCTCTTTTGTTACTTTTGTTTTACAAACAGGACAGATATCCAACTCATTTATATTGCCTTTAATTTTGTCTAAATTTGTAATCTCACCTTCAATTACTGCTATTTCTTTTTCAAATTTTACTTTTTCTTCCTGGATTTTACTTTTGTTTTGTTTTAATTCTGTTATTTCTTTGTCTAAAGTTTCCTTAATTTGCTTTGCTTTATCTAACTCTAGAACTGACAAATTTTCTGATAAATTCTCAATTTGATTTAATGTAAATTCTGAATCATTTTTGTTTTTTTGCAAAGAAGTTTTTTTATCATTTAATCTTGCATTTAATGATGAGTTTTCAGCTTTTAAAGAGTAAAATCTTTTTCTTTGTTCTTCTAATTCTTCCAATTTTTTCTTTTTTTCTTTTAATTCTGTATCTGAAACTTTTTTATTTCCTTTTTTTGCCTGTTCAATTTCATTTTCAGCCTGTTTTATGTTTTTTATTAGCTCCTGGTTTCTTCTTTGTATTTCATCTGTCTGATTTTCAAAATTTTCCTGCCTAACTTCCAAACCAGCTAATTCTGCTCTTAATTCTGAAATTTCATTATGCAATATGTCCTGGTCTTTTCCTCCTGCTTTTTGTATTTTTTGATTAATATTTTTAATCTGCTCTTCTAATTCTGAAATTTCTTTATTTGAACTGATTTCTTTTTCTCTTAAGCTTCCTATTTCAGATTTTATTTTATCAATTTTTTCATTAACTTCTTTTAATTCTTTTTGCTTTTCCTGCATATCTTTTTTTATTATTGATGCCTTACATCTTCTGATTGTTTTTTCCAATTCTTTATATCTTAATGCCTGCTTTTTTTCCTGCTCTAGATTTTTCAGATATGCAGTTCTTTCTTTTAATATTGCATTGACTTCTTTTAATTTCTCATCTGTTTTTTCCAATTCTCTTAATGCTTTGCTTTTTCTTGCTTCATAAACCGAGATTCCGGCTACCTCTTCAATTATGTTTCTTCTTTCTTCTGAATGCATTTTAACAAATCTCTGAATTTCCCCCTGCAAAACAATATTGAATCCGTGAGGGTCGATTCCTGCTGTTCCCAATAATTCAACTATCTCCTGTCTCGTCTTAGTTTCGTCATTTATTTTATAAACGCTTTGACCATTTCTTCTTACTTTTCTTGTTATTGTAATTTCTTTATCTTCTAAATTAAATGCTTTATCAGAATTATCAAAAATTAATTCAACTGAGCCTTCAGACTCAGGTTTCCTTGCTTTAGTTCCTGAAAATATCAAATTAGCAGATTTTGCAGCTCTCATACTTTTAAAGCTTAGTCTTCCTAAAACAAAACATAATGCATCACCTATATTGCTATTATGGACAAAAATGTTATTAGCTACAAAATTATGATTATCTTCAATTTCCAAATCATAAACATATTCTTCTCCTTTTGATTTTTCTATTTTTTTTATTTTATCCCAAAAAATATCTGAATAAACCAGATTAGTAAGAACTTTTAGTAAAATTTTTATGTTATTCAATCGTTTTTTTAAAGTAAGTTTAATAAAACTGTAAAATTTTTTAAGATTTTCTGGTTTTGCATTGAATTTATTGGAAGCCCAATCTCTTATTATGATACATTTATTTAATCCTATTTGTTTTGACGCTTCTTGTCCTGAGATATTCAAGTTCCTCATCGAATTTACTAAAAAATCCTGATTTAAGATTAAGTTTTTATAATCTGAAATTAAAATGGAGAGTTTATTACGAATTAAAGGAAATAATTTAATTAATCCTTGTTTTGTTGGAGAACATCTATTTTCTATATAAGTAGCTAAAAAAGGGTATTTTTTTCTTAATGGTTTTATTTTTATTCCTAAAAGCTGAAAGATTTCTTTAATTTGTTCGTTTGCCTCTAGGGGTAATAAATCATTATTGGGGTTTGGTGTTGCATTATTAGTTGCCCATCTTTTTAACAGATTAATCTTATGAGAACTTCTCATAGGAATTTTTTTATAGAATTTAGAAATCTTTTCTTTTCCTTCAACCAAAATAAAAAAATATGGTTTTTTAGTTTTTCTTTTTGTATTTGAGGCATATTTTATTTTTTTATTTTTTCTTGCAACAATTCCGAATCTTAATAATCCTGTTTGGACATTATTTGCTAATTCTTCGCTCATGGTTACATATTCAAAAGTAGGATTATCCTTTCTTACTGAGGAATCACAATCAAACAATGCTGCTAAAAAATTTTTCAGTAGTCTTTTTTTTCCAAACAGTATTTCAGAGGGGATGTGCTTCTTTTCTTTTTTATAGTTTTTATTAAAAAATGTTATCAGATTATTCACTAATTCTTTTGAGTATAGACATATATTTTTCGCTTTTGTTTTTTTTCTTGAAGCTAAAGAAGACTTGAATCCTATAAAATCAACTACATTTTGATAATCTTTCAGAATATTTTCCTCTGCATTTACAAAATCAATCCTTGAATTTTTTATTATGCATCCGTCCCCTACAATATACCCTAAAAATCTGGCAAATTCTGATGAATTTGCTTTATCTTTTTCGACATTTGGAATTTCTATTTTTTTATTATCCTCTATAAAATCTATTTTATTAGGAGTGGCAATAAAATCTCCTTTTTTTAAATTTCCAACAACTTCCGAAACCAATTTTCCATTTCGGTATACCATAACCGGATGGCAAGCAGTGGTTGTGACTTCCTTCCCAGTTTTTGTCTTTATAGTGTAAAGATTAGGTTCACCATCTCTTTTCATAAATGCTTTAACTTTAGATTTCTCAAGTTTTAATGTCTTGGGATTTATACTTAAAATTTCTATATTAGAGGGATTTTCCCTAGTTATTATTCCGTCATCTATCGTTTTAGCATTTTTAGATTTTTTTAATGTTTCTTCAACAATCTCCCCTATTGGTTTTTTATCTCCTGAAGCAAGCAAAACTTCGGTATCCCACCTTGCAGACTTTCCGCTGCCATTCGGACCTACTATCACATTCATTCCTTTGTCAAAAGGTAATTCCGTTTTCGGAGCAAAAGATTTGAATCCTTTCATCACCAGTTTTTTAATATGTGCCATTTAAAACTTAAACATTGGATATATTTAAAAATTTGTATGCATTTAAAAATTCAGGATTTATTAAAATTCAAGCAGTTTTTTCTGGGATTTTTGCTTTTTATATTCCTTCACTGTTCCCCAGGTTTCTCTAAAAATTCCATCTTTTTTATGCTCTTTAAAGTATTTTTCAAGAAATTCTTTAGTAATTGGATCAGATGGATAACCAGAGCCAAAATCCTTGCCAATTTTCTTTTTGATTTTCTCAACTTCCTGTTCTCTTTTAGATTTTGCTATAATTGATGCAGCTGAAACTGAAACATGATTTTTATCTGCTTTATGTTCGCAAGAAACTTCCAAATTATCTATTGAATTTATATGCTTAATTAGGTAATTTTGCCATCTTTGTATGTTTGGAGAAGGGCAATCCAGAACAACTTTTATTTTTTGCTTTTTATTTTTAATAAAACTGTTTAAATTGTCAATGATTTCAGCTGCTTTTACTGCTTCTATTTTGTTTAGATTAGTTCCCATTTCTGTTCTTTTGTCTATTTCTGAAGGAAATGTTAGTGTTATATAGGAGGATATTGATTTTTCTCTTATTATCTCAGCCAGCAATTCTCTTTTTTTAGATGAAAGCATTTTTGAGTCTCTGACTCCTAACTTTTTAAATTCTTTTTCCAAATCTGAATTTAACAATACTCCTGCTAATACCATAGGGCCTATTACTGGTCCTCTGCCTGCATCATCTATACCTATAATTAGTTTATTTGGTTGTTTCATTAGATTTATATATTTTAAAGTGTTTTAATATATTATGCGGGGTAGAGAAATTAATTGGGAAAATTTATCTGAAAAAGAAAAAGGGTACTTATTTGGTTTATTCGAAGGAGATGGGTACAAATATCATGATAAAAAAAGTCGGCATTATCATATTGAATTTTATTTAAATTCTGTGAAAGACAAACTAATTATCGAATTTATTGATAGATTACTTAGAAAGATTGGTTTAAATCCATATTTATACAAAGATAAAAGATACAATTGTATGAAAATAAGAGTTTATTCAAAGAACTTATTTAAAAGAATAAAAAAAAATATTTCTATTGAAACTAGGAATCAAGATTTTAATTTAGGGTATATCTCCGGATTGATAGATTCAGAAGGTTATGTTAATAATAAAAAGTTTTATATTTTAGTAATTAACACTAATAGAGATATTCTCAAAAAATCTAAAAATTTTCTCGAATCTATTAATATTTCTTCTATCATAAGTAAAAGAAAGACTAGTAGTAAAGATAAGTTAGATTCTTACAGAATGTATATTTCAGTTAAGTTTAAAAAACTGAATCATTTATCAATAAAAGCGGGGTAAATCCTATCTAACCAGATAGCGGGGTGGAAACATTTAATGTTCCCTAAAGCAGTCTGGTCTAGCTCGCGAGGCCCATAACCTCGAGGTCGTGGTGTTCGAATCCCACCCCCGCTATTTTTTTAAACCTATTTTTCCATAATATTATATGACTAAGTTGTTAAAAGAAATAAAAAAAAGGAAAAGTTATGTAACATTCAAAGATAAAGATGTTGAAAAAGAGAAAATTGACAAACTAATTGAAGCTGCACGCTGGAGTCCTTCTTGTTTTAATAACCAGCCGTGGTATTATATTTTTGTTTCTAAAGATGATGAATTAAGAGAAGAATTGGAAAAAGCATTATCAACAGGGAATGGTTTTGCTAAAAAAGCTCCTTATTTAGTTGCTGTTATTTCTAAAAAAGAGGATGACTGCAAAACAAACGGAATACCCTATTATGCTTATGATACGGGTATGTCGGTTATGTCTTTAGCATTAGAAGCTGAACATCTTGGATTAAATATGCATCAGATGGCTGGTTATAATGAGGATGATGTTAAAAAAACATTATCTGTTCCAGATAATTATAGAGTAATCGTTTTGTTTGCCTTGGGTTATCCTCAGGAACCAGAAAAAATTTTAGATAAACTAACTGATAAAATAAAAGAGAAAGCTACTAAATCAAGAAAAAGAAAGCCTAAAGAAAAAAACTTCTTTTTTGGGAAGTGGAATAAAAGTTAAAATGTTAGATTATATATTAATATTGTTAATAGCATTAATTATAGAAACAATAACAATCATAGGGAGATTTGGTTTGAAAATCAAATCTAAGGAAATTTATAAAAAAATACTTAAAAAATATGAAATTAAAAAATTAATTCATGTGCATCATTTATTTTTGGGCATTATTGCTGCATTGTTAGGATATTTTATATCTAATAGTTTTGTATTGAATATTGGTTTGGGAGTTGCATTATCTGATGTAATCCATCATTTTCTTGTTTTAAGTTTGTTTACTGGAACACCAGAATTTCATGTTTTTTATAAAAACACAAATTTTTACAGTATTGAACATAAAATGGAAATTGAAGCTAAGAAAATATTAAACCATTTAATTCATTTTCATTAGATATTAAGAACATTTAAATAAAATTATAATAAAATAAAAAGATAAGTAAAATGTCGGGAGAAGGTAAAGGAAAAATCAAGTTAGGAAAAGCAGATGTTTATGTTCATGTTAAAGGTAAATCTAATGCTAAGGTAACACATATAGACATAGAATTAGATAAGCTGAATGAGATGATAAAGCCAGGAGAATCTTCATATGTCCAGGGGAAAGAAGGAGGAATTTTTATCGGTTTGAAAAAAGAAATGATAAATCGTGCAGAAAAACTTATTGATAAGGAGAATAATTAATTTAATAAATAAGAGATAATAATTAATAAAAATGAAATGTCCAAAATGCAATTCAGAATTTAGAATTAAGTTAGCTTCAAAAGTTAAATGCGAGAATTGCAATTTATTGACTTCTATGACAACTGTATTGACAATACAATGTGGAAAATGTAGAAACGTATTTCAAATTCCGGCAAAAAGCAGTAATTTTATGAGTGTTAAGAAAGATGAAGAAACTAACTAAAAGTGTACATAAGTTAAATTTATAAGTTATATTTCTGTTGGTATATTATCTCAACTCCCCTCACACAGAGACTCAGAGATAGATATATAAATTTATGTCTCGTCTCTATGCTTGGCCCAGATGGCAGAGTGGTTAATGCACAGGATTGCTAAAGGCTTACTCTCTTTAGAAAAAGAGAGTTTCTCTGGAAATCAGAGAAAACTATGAATGTAAAGTTCGGAGCTCAGAGAAAACTAAGATAGTTAAAGAAACTAAGTTTGAAAATAAAAATGTAAAAATCCTGACCCTTCGGGGTGCGCAAGTTCGAATCTTGCTCTGGGCGTGTATACTTATATCCACAATCCCTCCAGCTTTAAAATATCTTAATAATCAATAGCTTATCGAAGAGCATATAAAACAAACTAAATTCTAAGTAGTAACAAATAGTTTGGTTATTGAAATAGTATAATTAATAACATAAACATTTTTAAACTAAAATTGATTAATTATACTATAAAGTTAGCTAAGGGATATCAGATGAAAATTAATTGGAGTTTATTGGGTTCTATTTACATTTATCCTATTTGTAATCGTAGAAAAACTTATAAATCTCAATTATCTCTTTTTTTTATGAAAAAAGAGGAGAGAAAGAGATTAAAATGCTATTTTGGTAATTTTAAAGTTAGATGTAATAATTAATAAAAATGCCTATACAAATAAAAAAGCCAGAAGATATAGAAAAATTAATAGATCTTAAGAAATCAGAGTTAGAAAAAACTACTAAAGAAGTTATTGATAGGGAAATGAATCTTCTCGAATTTAATTTATTTATCTCTTGTTTAGGGAAGAACAAACTAGGAAAAATAGATGATAAGATTCAAGAGATTAGAAAGAAAGTTTCAAAAGGAGAGATTGATTTATCTAATTTTAAAAAATTAGCCGAAGAAGTAGAGATTTAATTTTTATTTTCTTTTTTTTCTAAAAGCATTTCTAAACAACCAATTAATTTCTTTTTGAGAGCCAAATTTAATTAAATGAGGATTTTCAAAAGGAATATTCAATAATTCGCAAACTTCTCTAAAATGCTTATCATTTTTAGAATAAATAGCATCTACTCCCGCAATATAATAAATAGAAATAATCTCTAAATCATTATTTTCGGGGGGATTTTCTAAATTTTTCTTTACTTTTTTTAATTCTATGAGTATGGCTTTAATTTGCTCTAATTCTTTTTCACTAAAATCTTCTTGCCTAAGAAGTCTAATATTATTTTTTTTTAAAAAAGAGCTTATTTTATTTTGAGCTTTTTTTATCTTCAATTTCTTTTGAATAGTTAAAAAATAAAGCAATTCAGCATAAACTATATAGTTAATAAAAAGGGTATTTTTTCTTTTTGCTATATTCGGCTGATAATTTGAGAATTTGCTTTCCATCCATAAAAGGATTATGCTTGTATCTAAACCTATCGTTTGGATAGGTTTATCTCTTGCTACAAATCTTGCTACCCCTATAACTCGTTTATCCTTAAATTTTGACATTTAATATTCACAGAGAAAATATCCCTGCTCTTAGTTTATCAATTTACACTCTTCTATGGCCCTAGAAGAGTAGAGAAACAGATGTTCACTACTCTTCTAAGATGCTTATAATTAAACTCTATATATTTTTAAATTTTATTACTTTATTGTATTAAACATTTTAAAATAGAAAATTTTAAAATTATTAAGATATAAAAAAAGAAGGTGAGAAATTAGAGAATCCATATATTTTTTGCTAAGTGTAATACTAAAAATACTCTTTTGCTCTGGGCGTTTCATAAAATTTAAATAAGGATTATTTCTTTTAAATGTATAAATAAGAATTGGAGATTTATCTAAAAGAGATATAGAACCCAAATCATTTTTATCTGTTCCAAAAGATATGAAGTAAATTAGGAAACTAATGAGTGAAATTATCAACCATAAATAATAAAAGATGAATAAAACAAGAATATTTATAATACTGGTAATAGTAATCCTAATTATAGCAGGAGGTTATTTTTTAATGGCAGATTCAAATACTAAGAATTCAGATGGAAATAAAGTTTTGTTAAAAACAACAAAAGGAGATATTGTTATTGAGTTATATGGGGATATGCCTATTACATCAGGAAATTTTAAGAAACTTGTGAAGGAGGGATTTTATAATGGAATTGTATTTCATAGGGTTATTCCTGATTTTATGATTCAGGGAGGTTGCCCGGAAGGAACTGGAACAGGAGGTCCTGGTTACACAATTAAAGATGAATTCAGAGAGATAAATGAAAACAACAGAGGTACGATAAGCATGGCAAATGCAGGACCAAACACAGGAGGTTCACAATTTTTCATTAATCTTGTTAATAACAATTATTTAGATGGAAAACACCCTGTTTTTGGCGAGGTTGTAGAAGGTATGGATGTTGTTGATGCAATTAGTTTAGTTAAAAGAGATTCAAGAGACAAACCAATTGATGAGATTAAGATAATAAAAGCTGAAATTGTCGGTTAAATTTATATTTCTATAATACTATTTAAGATTATGAAAAAAGTGGTGTATTGGTTGCCAAGAGTATTTGGTATTTTTGCGATTTTGATGTTAATTATGTTTAACTTAGAGTTTATTGAAACTGAGTTAATAATTGTAACTATATTTAATTTACTGCCTGTATTTGCATTAATAATCACTTTGTCACTTGCATGGAAAGATGAGTTAATTGGAGGGATTGCTTTTATTATTGTAAGTATTGCATTTAGCATATATTTTAAAACTTATTACAGTTTAAGTGATTTTTTAATTGTTAGTTTACCTGTTTTAATTACTGGAGTATTATTCTTAATTTCTTATTATAAAAATAATATAAGGATATAGATAATCTAATTGATTAGTATCAACCCATAGTAAAATAATTATTGTATTAAGTTATAACAATGCTTAAATATGAAAATCCCTATTATTAAGTATGGAAGGAAAAACTAAATTTATGTTCTTATTTCTGATTGTAAGTTTAATTTTAGTTTCAGGTGTTTATGCTTGGGACTCAAGCTGTGGATTCTGGGATGATTGCGATGATGTTAGGATTAATAGAGTAAAAGAAACAACAGAATTTAAGAAAACAACTGAACAAGAGATAAAAGATGACTGGTTTCATGAGAGGAAGAAAACAACAATAACTGAAAAAACAGAATATGAGAGAGAAGAAAAAACACCAATTTACCATTATAGATATTATAACTCTCCAAAATATGACAAATATGCTTATTATCCAAGTTCATGGAGATACAAAGAGAGATATCATCCTTGGGATTATAGATATGATTACTATTACAAACCCAGATATGATTATAACTTAGGACATTATAACTGGAGATATTAATTTGTAACTTAATAATAGTTACAATAGAAATATTTATATACTTATTTTTCTATAACCTCTTATGGCAAAAAGATTAGATTCTATACCTGAAACTGAAGAATTAAGATTAGATGGGCATGCGCATATTTATACTAATTATAGAGAAGCAGCTAACAGATGTTGGTTAGAAAAAGGAGAGAGGAATATCAAATGGCTAACCCAACTAGTTTTGGAGCAAGGGATTAATACTTTAGGAATAACAAATTTTACTGATGGGAATTTTGAATTCTGGACTAATGATAACCAATTGCAAAACTTGCCAGATTCATGGGGATATTATCAAGATAACAGAGTGACTGCAATTCTAACTGATTCTGGAAATGGAGTATATTATTTTAAAAATACAGAAGTTCCTACAAAACAAGGACATATTTCAGTATGGGGAGTAAAAAGTGGAAGGGAAAATAATATTACAGGTGGATTAAGTATAGATGAAACTTTAGATATAGCAGATAAAGAGGATGTTTCAATAACAGTAGCAGACCATTTATATTCTTCATGGGGAGGTTTAAGAGGTAATTTAGATGGAAGAGAAGAAAGATTTGATGCATATGAAGTAAATGCAAGTGTTTCTAAAGTAGTAAATGAAAAAGTCAAAGAAAGAGCTGGACATGATGGAAAACCATTGTTTTATGCTACAGATGGACATGACCCAGAAGATATCGGACTATCTCATATAATAATTCCTGCAAGAAATATAGAGTTTAGTGATGGTGATGCATTTTTATATTCAGTTTTTTCAGAAGCCAGAAAAAACAGGTTTGGGTATAAAGAAGGGAGAGTTTCATTAGTGCATAGAGCTATGCATATGGTAAGAGATAAACTTGTTTATCATCCATTAAGCAAGGTTTGGCCAGAAATAATTGAATAAATTTATAAATTAATTTATTCTTAATAAATAAAAGAGGTTAAAATGCCACAAGCAGTAACTCATGTTATTATAACTTTAATAATTGCAAGCGTTATCAGAGAGTTATATGTAAGAAAAAAAGGCGTTTATGGCAAAGAAAAATTTCCTATACATTATGTTTTAATTGCAGGAATTGCTGGTTTGTTGCCTGATTTGGATATTGCTGCATTCTGGGTTTTGCACTATTTTGGTTTTACTTTAAATGGGGTTCACAGAACATTTACTCATACGATTTTTGTTCCATTTGGTTTTTTGTTGTTTTCATTTGTTTTTAATGGACATAAAGGAAAGAGAGTAGGGAAGAAATATCTCAGTATTAAAGGAGTATTATTAATGATTGCATTGGGGAGTTTTATTCACCTCTTATTAGATTTAACTTTAGCTGGCATGATTAAACCATTATATCCCTTCTCAAATTTCATGATAGGCTTTTCAATTATCTCGTTACTGCCTGAAGAACTGAAAAATTTGTTTTTTCCCAGTTTAGATGCTGCATTATTAGTATTATGGTTGATTTATTTAGAATGGAAACATAAAATTTCCAGTTTTATATAAAACTTTATAAACAGATTAACCTTCTATCAGATATGGCAAAAAAGAGGAAAACCAATAAGAATAAGAAATCTAAAAGTAAAAAGAAATCAGTTTTGGAAGTAAAGAGATTTTTTGAAGGAGTTAAATTACCAGAATATGCTATGGAAACTGACATAGGTTTGGATTTAAGAGCTAATGAAAATGTTGCAATTAAGCCACTAGAACAAAAAAAAGTTCGGACAGGAATTGCAATAAAAATACCTGAAAATCATGTCGGTTTAATCAGAGACAGGGCAGGAATTGTCAGTGAAATGAATGTTCATACTGTTGCAGGAACATTCGACCCTGCATTCAGGGGAGAAATCTCAGTTTTATTGGTAAATTTTGGTGAAGAAGAAATTGAGATTGAAAAGGGAATGAGAGTCGCACAATTGATTGTTTTGCCTATAACTAAGGTTGAAATTAAGGAAGTTAATAAATTGCCGATAACTGAAAGATACGATAAGGGATTTGGCTCTACAGGAATAAAAGAAATACTAAAACTAGAAAAAGATATAGATAACTGGAAAAATGAGAGTAGATGACGTAATGAAAAAAGCAATAGTAATTGAAGATAGTGTTAAAGTGAAAGATGCAGCAAAAATCATGTCAGAAAAAAGAGTTGGCAGCTTGATAATTATGAAGGGAGACAAATTAGAGGGGATAATAACTGAGAGAGATATTTTGAAAAATATGGAGAGCAGAAATAAAAAAGTTAAAGAAATAATGTCTTCAGATGTAGTTATAGTTGATCCTGATGCAACTTTGGATCAGGCAGCAGATTTAATGGCTGAGCATGAGATAAAAAGATTGCCAGTAGTTGATAAAGGAAATTTATTGGGAATTGTTACTGTTACAGATATTATTGCTAATTCTAATACTTTAAATGAAAATTTCTTTTTTGATGATTAGATATCTATTTCTCCACAATAATCTTTAAATAATCAGAGACTATATTAAATTATGGAAATTGATACTGTCGCAAATCATCTTAGAGATATAAGACATAATGTTGGAGATGTTGTTTTAGGTTATATTGCAGAGCAATCTTATTCTACTTTTAATAAATTAGCTTTTCGCGTTATAGATAGAATTATTCCGTGTGAAGATGAAGTAGTTTATTTGCCTATGACTTCTGAGGAATATAGGATTTTGGAGAAAGAAAATATAAGAGCAGAATCTTGCGGAATTGTGGGTTTTGGAATTGGTGCACTCCAGGATATTGCAGTTGCTAGTATGGGAATTTCCTATCTTGCTGGAAATGATAGTAAATTAGCAGGGATTGCTGCTGGTATTACTGGAGCGAAAGTAATCTCAAATACTATATCATTTTTAGGGACAACAGCTTATGGCAGAATTAAAAATCAAAGAGAAATTTAATCTTTATCTATGTCTTAAAAATATTGTTTTTGGAAGAATAAAAAATATTCTTTATTTAGGTTTTTAGGAGATAGAACAAAAAATAATTCTATTATCCAAGAAAAAATTAAATTTATTTTTTGTCTATTTCTGAAGTTCTTTTATAGGGTAAATTAACTGATTCTAAAATTTTAACTGTATTTTGTCTCTCCTCTCCTTTCAAGCCTTTCCAGTCTATTATTGCTAAATCAACATTCTCTATGGTTTTGTCAATTGCCTGTTCAATCATATTCTCATTAATTGGAAATGCATATTGTGGTATAATATGGGACAATGCTATATTAGACTTAAGCTGGATTTTATTAAAATTTGGGCAGTAATGGGGACCTCCAATTCCAATTGCTGGTTTATATTTTAATTTCTCTTTATTAAAACTATTTACAGCTTTATTTATTGTGTCTGCTACTAATTTTCCATGAAATTCATCTTTCCACTGCTTTTCTGAAGAACCTATTTCTATAAAACAGCAGGGTTTTTCTATATGCGGGCCGTGATGAGTTACTTCTAATGTTGTTTCATGATCTGATTTATACTTGTTTTTAAAATCATTTAAAGTTAAAAACAGGTGTTTTAGAAATAATGAAGAAGTCGGGCAGATTTTTTCTGGCAAACCACCAAAATCAGCTTTTTTCCAGTTTCCTGGAGCATGAATTGAGAGTGAAGGAGTTCCTTTTGCTGACTGGTGTTTGGAGATGAATATAATAAAATCATAATTTTTCAGTAAGGTTTTATCAATGTTATCTGCATAAACTGAATCTTTTTCAATTAAATAATGAGATAATGAGGGATAATCTTCATGAATAAATTTGAATATGTTCATTCCTGCTAAATCTTTTTTTGAAGCTACTATGCAAAATTTCATTTCTATATTATCTCCTTATTTCCTTACCATTTAAAACTATTGTTGATGCATTACCATTTAAGTCTCCGGCATTAATCACATAATCTACTTTATCCAAAATTGCTTTTTTTACATCTTTGATTTTTTTTGCATGTTTTTCTCCAGATATATTAACTGATGTTGTTATGAACGGGACATTAGATTTTTGTATTATATAACAAAATTCAGAATTGGGAATTCTTATTCCTAATTTGTCTGTTGAAGAGACCCATTTTAAAAAATCCGGGTTTTTCTTTTTCAGAATTAAAGTATAAGGGCCTGGAAGATATTTTTTCAAATCCAAATCCACTATAAAATTTTTTTCTATCCATGCAAATGAGGGAGCAATTACTGAAAAAGGTTTTTCTTCACGTTTTTTCATCTCCCGAATTTTATTAACTGCTTCTTCAATTAATGCATTGCATCCTAATCCATAAATTGTATCAGTCGGATAAATAAATATTTTTCCAGCTTTGATATCCCTTATGAGTCTTTCTGTTTCCATTTTAAAAATTCTTTCCTTATGTTTTCCAAATGATTAGTATTTTTATTTTTTAGTTTTTCAATAAATTCTTTATAATTGCTTTTAATTTTAAATGAGTTTTCAAATTTATTGTTTTCTTTATTGAATTTTGAAATTAAGCTAAATTCATTATTATTTATTTCAAAAATTTCAGTTATTCTTCTTTTCCCATTAATTATATTCATGAATAATATCAACTTTATGTTTTTAAAAATTTTCTTATGGACATTTAGTTGCTGGAATAAAATTTGCTTTAGTCTTTCCATACTGTTTGCATGTAATCCCGTAGCTATTGATGCTTTATTAGTTAATCTGAAAAATTGTTCAGCTTGTTCCCCCCATAAATATGAGTAATATGGTCCAGAACCAATTTCATGGACTAAATAGAGTGTATTATCCCTAATATTCTCAGGAATTTCTTCAATTGATTTGATTTTGATTCCTGGTTTTATTAAATTTAGCATTGATGCCATTAGTGTTGTTTTGCCGGTTCCAGACTGCAATGCGCAGGTAAGAAAGGAGATATTTTCCTGCATTTTTTTCAGTAAATATGCTGCAATATTTGCATCCAATGTATTATCATTTAACAAATCAATTATAGATAACATCCTGTTACCTCTCTGATTTAGTCTGTTTATCTCATTAAGATTATTTTTTTCAATTCTACTATTAATTTTATTTTTTTCATTATTCATCTTATAATCAAGAAAAGAAGTTTTTTATAAGTTTATAAAATTATTTAAACCAAACTTTTTTTATTATCCTATGATAAAAATTATATTGGGTGCTATAACATTGTTATTATCAATTCCATTAGGTTTGTTTTTAGCTTATTTAACCAGGGATGAGTTAGTTGGAGGGAGAAAATATTTCAAATTAATTATCTTTATATCAGGATTAACAGGAATAATTTTTTTGTTTTTTAATTTAGAAGTGAGCTTAAGTTTGTTTTTTATTTTCATTACAACCTTAATTTGTTTAAAGAAAAGTTATGATAAGAATTTTATAGTGTAATGTCTCAAATCAAACAGCTAGTGTTTTTCTTACTTCATCTACTATTGGATTTAAAATTCCAACATCTCTTCCTAAACTTTGCAAAGTTAGTAAAGGAAAAATACATGCTATTGCTAAGTATGCTAATAACCTCTTTTTCATGTTTTTTTATAATCTTAGATATTTATAAATTTTATGTTTGCAGGTTCTGTAAAGTCTACGGGTGATAGATAATCTTATCTTGTATATAATTAGAA
>CAZQGH010000005.1:0-6612 GCA_964592915.1 Candidatus Woesearchaeota archaeon
TCTGAAATTAAAGTTTTTTCAGGGTTGTATTCTGAATCAGTATTAATGTTTATTGCTGAAGATATCTGAATAAATATAATTAAGATTATTAGAGATAAAAAAAGTTTTTTCATGCCCACAAATTGAAACCCTATCTTAAGGATATGATTTCGGTATCTTTTATTTTTCCAATTTTGGATCATCCTAAAAAATCTAACAAAACAGCATTTTTAAATTATAGTGCAAACAGAGTTTTTTTGGCTTTAATCGCCTATTTCTTTTAATCTCTTCAGAGTTTCGTCTAATTCTTCTGGCTTTTTTGTATTGGGAGGAGGCATCATTGGTCTCCTGTTAGGAGGGATTCCTCTTGACGGAAATCCTGGTTTTCTAAAACCTGGCTTTCCAAGTCCTGGTTTTCTAGATTTTCCTGGTTTGCCTTTGTTTCTAAATTTAAACCACATTATTTTTAATTTGTTCCTGAATATAATTGCCAAAATAACCAGGATAATTAATATTACAAGCAGCCAAATCCACCATGAACTGCCTCCGGATTTTTCCCCGCAGCAAATTCCTCCCAAGGTGTTTGGACATGAATAAGGCTTGGTTTCTTCATCATCACTACAAGAGCTTTTGCATTCATATCCAGCTTGGTCGCACTCATTAATCTGAACTTCTTTGCAAGTTCCAATGCAGCATCTTCTATCCGAACTGTCAAGAGAAGTTACAAAACTTCCTGAACAAGATTCATCTCCCCCGCATATCTCTCCTCCTTTTTCTAAACATGTCTTTTGTATTGCTGGACTGGAACAGCAAACTGAAGATAAGCTGTTTGGACAATAGAAATTATCTAATATGTCTCCTCCTGCTGAAACACACTCAACTCTTGAAATACAGTAATGCCCGTAATCTGTGCAGTAATCTATATCTGAAGGCAAACTGGCTGGTGCTCTTGGCCATCCTGCAAACAAAATAAATGCCGTATCTCTTATTCCCTGCCAGCAACCATCGCTTCCCTGAACACTGAACAAATATGTTTTAGCCTGCTCTAATTCCTCAGGAGAAGAGCTAAATAGAGATAATATCGCTAAGGAAGTGTCATAAAATTTATTATAAGGAGAGTTATCAACATTCCAATAGTTTCCAGGGGTTTGCAATGAAATAATATTAGAAAAATATACATCTTCTACAGTTAATAAATATAAAAATGCCTCTGGAAAATATCTTTCATTATCTACTGAAGATGCAGCTAAATATGGGATGTAGCTAGAAACATCTTTTCCTAATCTTGACAAAGCAAGAGTCGCCCATAAGCTTCCTTCATAATCGCACTTTCCTCCCTGGGCAAAGCACTTTACTTTTACTGATTCTTCTGTTTCACCATCAGCTGGAGCAGATGAAGTTTTACTTGAAACATAGATTGTTCTGCTAGTTTCTTTTTTATATAACAAATTAGTTATAAATTCTTTATCGCAAGAAATAGTAAATTTTCTTTCATAGCATGACGGAGAAATCCTTAACCAGTAATTATCTCTGTCTCTTGTTAAACATGAACCTGCATTTCTGTCTAACTTTTTATTGTCTCCTATATTTACTGTGTATTCTGAAGAGCCATATGTGATTTTGCATGAAGACATTTCATTTGTATCTATTTGCAAATACCAGATTAAATCAGTGGGAGTTTTATTTTTTGATATTAGCCAGTTTGCTGGTTGAGAAACATCTTCCCTAACATAATCTAGTGCTAAAACTGATAAAGCTGTATCTTTCAAATTACAATTTCCTGATGGCCAGCAAACTTCATTGTTTGAATTTGCTATTAAAGCATCTTTACAATCCCTTTGCATATTATCATCATATGACAAAGATAGTAAAGAAAAAGCTTGTTCTTCAGCATTTAGATTTTCACAACTATTTCTGTTTCCAACTTTATCTAGTAAACAACTATAAGCTTTTTGAATCTGCTGAGAATAATCTGTATAGACTTTATCTTCCTCATCTGTTTCATTTTCCTGAGCTATGATTAAAACTGGTAATAAAAGTAAAATTATAACTGCAATTAATACACCTCGTTTTTTCATATTTTTTAAAAGTTAGAAGTATTTAAAACACTTTCGTTTATGAACAGTATTCAGTTAAAGAGCAATATTTGCATTTATTAAAGTTGGATGGTAAGGAAGGTTCTTTCATTAGGTTTCTTATTTTTTCAGCAATATCTAAAACTTTATTTTTTAATTCTTCATCTAAATCAATTTCTTTTCTGTTTTTTTTGGTTTCTAAAATTCCTTTTTTAATTTCTTGATTAAACTTGTCTTGCAGTAACAATGCATATCCTGCTAACTGAAGTTTATCAGATTCGTAAACTATATCCTTACTTCTTGTTTTTACTTCATAGGGAATTAGATTGTCTGAAAACTCAACTCTGTCTATTCTTCCTTTTAATCCAAATTTGTCTGAAATAATGCTTAATTCAGCTTTATATTTTGGTTTAAGATTTTCCCATAATTGTTCTCCAAAAAAACCTTTTTTCATATATCTCAACACTGGTTCAATTCTAATCTGAACTTCTTTTTTAGTTGTTGGCAAAAATTCAGCTAAAAAAGTTGTTAGGTTTATTTTAAATTTGCTGGCTATATTATAATATGATTGATATGCTTTAATTGAAGAAGTTTTCATTAAGGATTCATATTTTTCCTGCAATTGTTCTTTATTTAATTCTGAGTTTATTGACAAAATAAAGTTTTTCTCATTTATATTAAATAACTCCAATGCTTTATGCTTTATCATTCCGTTTATCATAACTTTATTTGGTTTTTCTCTTATTCCTTTTACTTTTTTCAGCCATAATTTTCTTGGACAATATAAATACTGTGTTATCTCAGTTATGTTAACTAGTTTTTTTGTCATTTTATACTATATATTTGATAAATTTTTTTCTAAAGTAATTATTTTTAAATAAAATATTTCCTAGGTTAAATAATGTTCTTCTTATTATTTTATATTTAAATAAAATTAAGTTTAGGTTATGAATTTTTTGTATTTTTAAAATATTTTTAATATAAGGATTATAATTTTCATCTAGTATTTTTTTTGCTATTTCCCTTCCAGAAACTAAAGCTGGATAAATTCCCTCTCCAGAAAAAGGTGAAACAAGTCCTGCTGCATCGCCAATTAAAAAAATATTTCCGAATTTATAACCTCTATAATCTGTATTAATAATATGTGATTCTATTTTGGGTTTTATGTTAATTTTTCTATTTTTCAACCATTTATCAAATTTCTTTTTCAGATTTTTTGAATTTTTTAAATTTGCTGCACACCCAATAGCTGTATAATTTTTATGAGGGAATATCCAGGAATATCCTGAAGGAAACAAATTATAATTAAAAATTACTTCTAGTTCTGAGAATTTTTTAAATGTTTTATATTGAAGAGCTACAAATATTCTTTTAGAGGGTATTCTAAGATATTTTCTTACTAAGGAATTTGAACCATCTGCTCCAATTAAATAATCATATTTTATTTTTTTATTTTTTGTACTGATATACTTTTCATTTATCTTCTCAACCTTTTCATTCAAAATGCTAATATTATTAGATTTTTTTAATTTTTTTAGATAATAATCATACAAATCCTCTCTTTCCAAAATATAAAGAGGATTTTCTAGATTTAATTTAAAATAAAAATTCTCGCAATAGGATTTAATTGAATAAAATTTTTTATTTGTAATTTTTTTTGGGAAAAATTGGAAACACTTATCTGAAATCCCTCCTGCGCAAATCTTATTTTTCTGTCCTTTATCAACTAGCACTACCGAATACTTAGAATTTGCAAGAGTTTTTGCAGCTTCCAAACCTGCTGGCCCTCCCCCAATAATAACAATATCAGAACTATTCATTTGCTTTTTTTGTCATTTTAAGTCTTTTTTGACTTGTTCTAATTTATTTTTAACAAGAGGCTTGGCATCATCAGATAATTTATTGTATGAACGTTCTAATTTAGCTAAAACTTCTGATTTTTTATTATCAAAAACCTTGAATAATAAGTCTTCTATTTCATCAAAATGTGCCAATGCATCTGCATCTGCTAATATCTTTGCTTCATTTGTTTCTTTCTTAATATCCAACGAGCCTCTGTGAGAATAAATGCAATGAACAACCTGATTTATTTTTTCTTCCGGATAATTCCATTCTTTTAATAACTTAACAGATATTTCTGAACTTACCTTATGATGTTCTTCATATTTTCCCTGAATACTTCCTATATCATGTAGCCATGCTGCAATTTCTACAATTTCCTTATCAGCATTTCTTTTTTCAGCTAATTGTTTTGAATATTTTACGACTTTTTTAAAATGGCTGTTAAATGCTTCTTTATAACATGCAGTAGGTTTTTCAAATTCTTTTTTTACATATTGTTTAACTTTTTGTATTACTTTGTCCATTTTTCTTTTTTCCCGTTGTTTTTACTTTTCCTGATTTAAATGCTTTTTTTATTGTGTAATTAACTGGGTTTTTTATTAATTTGCATATATCATCTGGCTCACATACACCAATATCTCTATAATGCTCTCTATTGCAATTATAAGGCATCATTTTCTTTTGCCTGAATGTCCATTTCAACTGGCTTTGAATATAACCTTTTTTTAGAGGTTTAGGATTTTTCTTATTCCATTTTTCTATTTTTTCTTCAATTTCGTCTTGTTCTAAACCAATTGACCTGAAGAAATTTAATAATATGAACAATGCTCTTTTTCTTCCGTCTTTTAATCCTTTCAGTATTTTTTTTACACAGGGAGGATACAAATCAGGAGTGATATTTTTTATCTGGATATCTTTATAATCTTTATATTCTCTTTTTGGCTTATTTTTTCTCCTTTCGTTTTTTTCTCTTTCTTCTGCATTTTCTTGAGATTTTACCCAGTCTAAAGCCTGGATTAATAATTCGCGTGCTTCTCCTTCTTTTGGTGCAGGATAAAAATTTTTAACTTCAACTCTTAATGGGTCTGCATTTTTTGGCTCAAAATTTTTTATTTCGTTTTTTTCCAAAACAATACTTGCTAATCTTGTTTTTTCATGCAAAGAATATGGAGCTCTGAATAAATGTCTTGAGGATACTAAAATTAAATCGGGGGTGACTTTTTTTGTTGCATCTCCGACTTCTTTGTCTCCTTTAATGTATTTGCTCATTTTTCCTTCTCCTAAGTTTGCAACTCTTTCTATCAGCTGCTGCTTAATAAATTCATTTAAGTAACGAGTGACATGTCTCGCCCAGTCGGGAAACATATCTTTTGTTTCTTCTCCTGAAAATTCTTTTGGAAATGCTTTCCACGGAACTATGATATGAAAACCTTTAGAACCGGAAAATTTCACTTTATAGGAGGTTATATTATGGAATTCCAATGCTTCTATTAATAAAATACATGTGATTTTACTATAATCCAGATATTTTGAATCTATATCTATCAATAAATCCCAGCCTTTTCTTAAGTCATTTTGTTCCTGGATTGTCATGTCTGTTTTTAATTGTAAAGGATTATTCCATAATTCTTCAGAACAATGAAAAGAAGTAGCTCCTTTTTTTACTTGTTCTATTAAATCTGAGGGATATTGTAATGTGTCAGGTCTTTTTCCAAAAGTGTCTGCGTTATAATATCTTGGTATTACTTCTCTGTCCTGAGAAAACTCTATAATTACTTTTTGGACATCTTTTCTGGCATAATAGCTAGATGCAATATTGTTTATTTTGTTCTTTTCACTCATTTTAATATTAGATAATAAGAGATATTATAAATACATTTATATTTTAAAGATTATGTATATAGTAAGTTTTTAAAGAAGTATATTCTTTAAGATAACAAAGCTTAAAAATAAAATTAAACTAACTCAAATATGCTTATTCAATTAGAAGAACCAAAATTATTATCTGATGTAGTTAGTATTATCTCGGAATTGGTTACAGAAGTCAGAATTAGAGTAGATAATAAAGGTATGAGCATAGTAGCTATAGATCCTGCTAATGTTGCTTTGGTTTCTTTTAATTTGCCAAAAAATGTTATTTCTGAGTTTGAAGCTAATGAAGAGGTTATAGGAGTTAATTTAGATAATTTAAAATCAGTTTTAAGAAGAGTTGGTGCAGGGGACAAATTAATTATGAAAACTAAAGAAAATATACTAAATATTGAATTGCAAGGTAAGATAAAAAGAACATTTAATCTAGCTTTAATTGATATTGAGGGAGAAGAAAAAGCCCCTCCTCAATTAGAATTTAATGCAAGAGTTGAAATGTCAAGTGTGGATTTTTCCGGGGTTGTGGAAGACGGGAGTGTTGTTGCTGATTCTTGCGCATTTATTGTTAAAGACGGAAAATTTATTATTGAAGCTAAAGGATTAAATTCAGCTAAAGCTGAATTTTCAGGAGATGAAGCTAAAATTGAGGCTGAAGATGTTAAGTCCCGTTATTCTTTGGAATACTTGCAAAAATTCATCAAAGCTTGCAAATTAACTGATAAAGTTGTTTTGAATTTTTCTGAAGATTACCCTCTTAAAATAGAATTTAATAATCCTCGAATGGAGTTAAACTTTGTTCTTGCTCCCAGAGTTGAGAACGAGGATTAAGACATCAGTAGATATTGTT